>CAYYND010000028.1:0-21583 GCA_964472845.1 uncultured Lachnospiraceae bacterium
AGTAGTTATGACCGTAAAGGGCGGTGATACAGTGATCACAAGCAAATATTCCGGTACGGAAGTTAAATGCGACGGCGTAGAGTACAATATCGTTCGCCAGGGCGATATTCTTGCAGTCGTAGAAGACTGACTTTAAGGAGGTAATTGAATATGGCAAAGGATATACTTTACGGAATTGAGGCAAGAAATGCGCTTCTCAGAGGAGTTGATGCACTTGCAGATACAGTTAAGATCACGCTCGGTCCCAAGGGCAGAAACGTAGTTCTCGGCAAGAAATACGGCGCGCCCCTCATTACAAATGACGGTGTTACCATCGCCAAGGAGATCGAGCTCGAAAATGAAGCGGAAAATATGGGCGCACAGCTCGTAAAAGAGGTCGCAACAAAGACAAATGACGCGGCAGGCGACGGCACAACGACCGCAACTCTGCTTGCACAGGCTCTCGTTCATGAGGGAATGAAGAATGTTACGGCAGGTGCAAACCCGATGATACTCAGAAAGGGTATCAAAATGGCGGTTGATTGCGCAGTCGAGGCACTTAAGGCAAATTCGAAGCCCGTAAGCGGTACGGATGACATCGCGCGTGTCGGCACGGTTTCCGCGGCAGACGCTAACATAGGTAAGCTTATTGCCGACGCTATGGAAAAGGTTACGGCTGACGGCGTTATCACGGTCGAAGAGTCCAAGTCGGCTGAAACATATTCCGAGATAGTTGAGGGTATGCAGTTCGATCGCGGATATCTTTCTCCCTATCTTGCTACGGATATGGAAAAGATGGAAGCGGTTCTCGATGATGCACTCGTTCTTATTACGGATAAGAAGATCTCCTCAATTCAAGATCTGCTTCCGCTTCTTGAACAGCTCGTTCAGGCAGGCAGAAAGCTTCTCATAATCGCCGAGGACGTTGAGGGCGACGCTCTTACAAACCTCGTGCTCAACAAGCTTCGCGGCGTATTTACCTGCGTTGCAGTCAAGGCTCCCGGCTTTGGCGACAGAAGAAAGGAAATGCTTCAGGATATCGCTATCCTTACGGGCGGTCAGGTCATCACAAGCGACCTCGGCTTTGAGCTTAAGGATGCTACTCTTGATATGCTCGGCAGAGCAAGACAGATCAAGGTCAACAAAGAGAACACCATCATCGTCGGCGGTGCGGGCGACAAGGCGGCCATAGAGGCAAGAGTTGCTCAGATCAGATCCGCTATCGAGGTCTCCACATCCGAGTTCGATAAGGAAAAGCTCTTTGAGAGACTTGCAAAGCTTGCAGGCGGCGTAGCCGTTATTAAGGTCGGCGCGGCAACTGAGGTAGAGATGAAGGAAAAGAAGCTCCGTATCGAGGACGCACTCAACGCCACTCGCGCAGCAGTTGAAGAGGGTATCGTTGCGGGCGGCGGTACGGCTTACCTTAACGTAATAAAGAACGTAAAAGCACTGCTTAAGAAGGCTGAGGGCGACGAGAAGACGGGTATCGCCATCGTGCTTCGTGCTCTTGAAGAGCCGGTTCGTCAGATCGCGGCAAACGCAGGCTTCGACGGCGCGGTTATCGTCGATAAGATAATGAATTCCGGCAAGATTGGCTGGGGCTTCGATGCTTACAAGGAAGTATATTGCGATATGATGAGCGCAGGTATCGTCGATCCTACCAAGGTAACACGTTCCGCACTTGAAAACGCGGCTTCCATCGCAAGCACCATTCTTACCACCGAGGCGGTAGTTGCCGATAAGAAGGAAGATCCCGCAGTAGCGGCGGCTCAGGCGGCAGCTATGAACGCAGGCGGCGGAATGGGCGGAATGTATTAATAGACCGCAAACGTCTGAAATGTAAAAAAAGAGCTTCGCGGAACCGTATTTAAAACGGCTCCGCGGCTCATAAATTAAATAGACAAAAGGCTTATCACTGATTTGTTCAGCGGTAAGCCTTTTGTTTTGAGCTTTGGTTTTGTGCCTTACGCGGGAGAATACTCTCCTATTCCGCATTCGTGCCACATTTCGTATGTATTTCCGTTGTGAACACAACGCTTGTCATCGGTGCGGAAATACTTGCAGTTGCCGCAGCATTTTTTGTGATCGGGTTCAAAGTCACCGTATCGACCGCACTCCTCCGACGGAGATTTGGTATATCCGCTGAATGCGCATTTGTGCTCGCCGACGCGGAAATATCGGCATTCGTAACATTTTGCCATATTTGTTGATCCTTCCTTTGCTTTTTAGTGTATCCGGAATCTGTAATGAGTTTACCAATCGTTGTGAGAAAAATTGCCGTTTGTGGCGTTGTATTCTATCGTATACGTACACCACGAACCACCCGTAAGAAAAGCATCATGACTTGATACAACTTTTGCGCCGATATCCTTGTCAAAAGGCATAGCATTGCGAATTTTGGGGATCAAAAGATCCTTTATAACTTTACCCATATTTAGAATTTCATTGTCGCCGGGGTTAAGATTTCTCAAGCCATAGCTTTGAAAATATATTTCTTTCCCACCGTCGCCGATGTGGGTGATGTAATATTTTAAGTGGTCTTCATAAACGTTAAAGACAAAGACAACGCATATTTCGTTAACGCTAACATCTCTTTTGGCATCCTGTATTCTTTGGATAAAAAATTTGCTCATTTCTTGAACAATTTCTTGAACATATTTGCTATTCTTGAAAACAGCTTGTTTGGCTTTGGCTTGAGCTTCCTCTGCGCGTCTCGCTTCTTCCCTTACACGTTTTTCTTCTTCCTCTTTGCGTTTCTGCTCTTCCTCTGCGCGCTTTCTTTCCGCCTCTCGGCGCAGTTCTTCAGCTTTTTTCTCCATTTCTCGCTGTTCTTCTTGATGTTTGTTATAATTTACCACAGCAATAATGATCGTAACTACCGCCACAACTATCATAAAAAAAATAACCATTGACAATTCCTCCATTTCTTATTTACAATGATTTTTTGATTTGACATTCAGTAAATGTCAACTATGCTATTATTGTAGCATACAATTTTAGATAAGTCAAGAGAAAAACGAAAAAAAATGAGGTTTTTAATGTTTATTAACAAAGCACCCGATGGAAAAAATAATGTTTGCGGCGGTAATATTGCAAAATTCAGGAAAAATTTAAAATTATCTCAACGAGCGCTTGCCGATAAGCTGCAGTTGTCGGGTCTTGATGTCGATAAAAATGCCGTTCAGAGAATTGAAGCGGGGAAACGATTTGTTACGGATATCGAACTGATCGCGATTTCAAAGGCATTAAATATAAGCGTATGTGAATTGTTGGAAGTCGAATAACATAGGAGTAATTTATATGGCAATTGATTATGAATTAATAGGTTCTCGTATCAAAGTTGCGAGAAAAAGAAAGGATATGACGCAGGAGATGCTCGCCGAGCGCTTGGATGTTTCGGTGGGATATGTAAGTCAGGTGGAACGAGGAATAACAAAAATAAGTCTTGACCTTTTGGCAAGCATGTCGGATATTCTTGAATGTGACATAGCGGAGCTTGTGTGCGCTTCATCGACTGCCTCGGAAAATTACCTCAGCCGAGAGATAACGCAAAATTACGATAAGCTGAGCAATAAAGAGCGCAAGCTTGTAGACGGCATCATAAAGCTCATACTCGAAAACAGATATATTTGAAAAGCATTACGGCAGAGGAGCACTTGTCGGAATGCTTTTTTGATTTTGTTGTGAACTGCTCTTGCAAAACGGAGAGGGATATGCTATAATACATACAGCAAATTGCTTCGCAACTTTTCAGGCAATTTACGGAATTTTCCCGATGATCGAAGCTTCCGATTTTATTTTTTGCTTTTAAAGTTCTTTGGGGGCTTTGACCCTTTCTTTCAAGAAAGGGTCCAAAAAATTCCGAATTGTAATTGTAATTAAAAAACAGGTAAAGGTATATTAAATGGCTGAAAGAGCAACCGTCGGCAAGGAGTTTTTGCCTCTTTGTCGCGAGGAAATGATAAAACGAGGCTGGGACAGACCGGATTTCGTATACGTGACGGGCGACGCTTATGTTGACCATCCGTCATTCGGCGTCTCTATAATTTCTCGCGTGCTTGAGGACGCGGGTTTTAACGTGGCGATACTTTCACAGCCGGATTACAAGAGCTGTGAAGCTTTCAAGGAATACGGCAGACCGAGGCTCGGATTTCTCGTTACCTCGGGCAATATAGATTCTATGGTGATGCACTACACCGCCGCCAAAAAGAAAAGAACTTATGATTACTACACTCCGGGCGGCGTAATGGGCAAGCGTCCCGACCGTGCCGTTATAGTTTACTGCAACCGCATAAGAGAGGCTTACGGCGACGTTCCGATAATAATCGGCGGGCTCGAGGCGTCCTTGCGCCGATTTGCACATTACGATTATTGGGATGACAAGGTGCGGCGTTCGGTGCTCGTCGACAGCCGTGCCGATATTCTGACCTACGGTATGGGGGAGAATATTCTTCTGCGCGTCGCCGAGCTCTTGAGGCGCGGTATTCCCGTAAAGAAGATACACGACGTCAGAGGTACGGTGTATCTCACGTCTCCCGACGACAAGATACACTATCCCGTTGCGGCTGAATTTGATTACGATGTCTTAAAGACGGACAAAAGAGCATATGCCGAGGCTTTCGGTGTTCAGTACCAAAATCAGGACTCTATAAACGGTAAGGCTATAATCGAGCATTACGGAAACAAGATACTCGTTCAAAATCCACCTATGCCGCCGCTTGAAAGGGAGGAGCTCGATCACGTTTATTCGCTTCCGTACGTTCGTACATATCATCCGTCGTACGAAAAGCTCGGCGGCGTGCCCGCGATCGAGGAGGTGCAGTTCTCGATAACGCACAACAGGGGTTGCTTCGGCGGATGCAATTTCTGCGCGCTCGCCTTCCATCAAGGAAGAACCGTGCGGTCAAGAAGCATCGAAAGCGTGGTATCCGAAGCGGAAGTTATTACAAAGCTTAAGGGCTTTAAGGGATATATCCACGACGTCGGCGGGCCTACGGCAAATTTTCGTTATCCTGCCTGCGAAAGACAGCTTACGGAGGGCGTTTGCTCGACAAGAAAGTGCCTGGCTCCGAAGCCGTGCAAAAATCTAAAGGTGGATCACACGGAATATCTTGAGCTTATAAAAGCCGTCGAGCAGGTCGAGGGCGTGAAAAAGGTGTTCATACGCTCGGGCATCCGATTTGACTATCTTATGCTCGACAAGGACAGCTCATTCTTTGAAAAGCTTGTTAAAGATAACGTCAGCGGTCAGCTCAAGGTCGCGCCCGAGCATTGCTCGGCAAACGTGCTGAGCTGTATGGGCAAGCCGAATTTTTCGGTATACGAGGCGTTCAGAAAACGGTTCTTTGAGATAACGAAAAAGATCGGCAAGGAGCAATATCTTGTTCCTTATCTTATGTCAAGCCATCCCGGCTCGACCTTGAATGACGCCGTAGAGCTTGCGCTTTGCCTGAAGCGCGACGGATACGCTCCCGAGCAGGTGCAGGATTTTTATCCCACTCCGGGAACGGCGTCGACGGTTATGTACTATACGGGAATAAATCCGCTGAATATGAAGCCTGTATATACTCCGACGGATTATCACGACAAGCAGATGCAAAGGGCACTTTTGCAGTTCAACCGCCCTCAAAATTACAGGCTCGTAAGAGAAGCGCTCAAAGCGGCGGGCAGAGAGGATCTGATAGGCAATTCCCCGAGTTGCCTTGTACGCGCGGAATACGGCTCCGTCGGTATGGGCAATCAGGCTAAGCGGCAAAATAAAGATAAGGCTCGCGTGCAAGGATCGGCATCCCGGGGCAAGGGGCACACGAATACAAGATCCGCTAAAGGCGGAACGCAAAACAAGCGGCAACCGATCCGCCAAAATTCAAAAAAATCGCGAAAGGAAAAGTAATAAAAAATGAGAGCATACGAAAGACTTCTTAAATATGTTACGGTTTGGACGGAGAGCGACGACAGCAGCACAACCGTTCCGAGCACCGCAAGGCAGTTTGATCTTGCAAGGATACTTGTGGACGAGCTTAAGGGCCTCGGACTTTCCGATGCCGAGCTTGATGACAAATGCTATGTTTATGCAACTCTGCCGGCTACCGAAGGCTATGAAGACAGAGCCAAGATAGGCTTTATCGCGCACGTCGATACGGCTCCCGATTTTTCGGGCAAGGATGTAAAGCCGAGGCTTATCGAAAATTACGACGGCGAGGATGTCGTCCTCGGAGACAGCGGAAGAGTGCTGACAAACAAGGATTTTCCTTGGCTTAAACAGTTGAAGGGCAATACGCTTATCGTGACCGACGGAAACAGCCTTTTGGGGGGCGACGATAAGGCGGGAATTGCCGATATTATGACTATGATCGAGCAGATAAACGAGAGAGGGCTTCCGCACGGGAAGATATCGATATGCTTTACGCCCGACGAGGAGATCGGAGCGGGTGCGGATCACTTCGACATAGAACGTTTTGGCGCAGATCTTGCTTATACTGTTGACGGAGGTATGTTCGGCGAGGTGGTATATGAGAATTTCAACGCCGCTTCCGCGGATCTTAAGGTGCGCGGTGTAAATATACACCCGGGCTCTGCAAAGGATACTATGATAAATTCACTTCTCGTGGCGATGGAGATAAATTCGATGCTTCCGAGCGGAGATGTGCCGTCAAAGACCGAGATGTACGAGGGCTTCTATCACCTTACCGATATGCAGGGCAATGTCACCGAGACAGAGATGCACTATATCGTTCGCGATCATTCCGAGCATATGTTTGAGGCAAGGCTTGAGACGCTTCGTCATATCGAAAAGGTAATAAACGAAAAGTACGGAGAGGGAACGGTGACCCTGACTATCAAAGAACAGTATCGGAATATGAAAGAGAAGATCCTTCCCTGTATGCACATAGTCGAAAATGCCATTGAGGCGGCGCGTGAACTTGGTATTGAGCCCGAGACGAGCCCGATAAGAGGCGGAACCGATGGCGCAAGGCTCTCGTTTATGGGACTTCCTTGTCCCAATCTCGGAACGGGCGGGAGCTACGCTTGCCACGGACCCTATGAACACGCCGTCGTTGAGCATATGGATGCCGAGGTCGAGATACTCATAAACATCGTCAAGCGATACGCGAATGGCTGAAAAAGCGCTGATCTAAATTGAATTTTTTCGCAGCCCCCTTTTTGAGAAAAGGGGGTCCGCACCCCCGAAAAACTTTAAAAAGTATTGCTTTTTATTTTTGAAAGTTCTTGAAGGGGTATGTGGAAACTTCTTTCAAGAAGTTTCCACGATAAAAATACATTAATCTAATGAGGAGATCTTAAAAGTATGTCAAAATTCAGATTTCAAGCACACAGGGGAGACAGCAAATATTTTCCTGAAAACACATTGACGTCGCTCGGAGCGGCAGTAGAGCAAGGGTACGATATAATCGAGATAGATACCAAATTTACAAAAGATAACGTGTGCGTACTTTTGCACGACGCATCGGTCAACCGCACGGGCAGACGTCCCGACGGAAGTGTTATCTCGGAGGAGAAGCTTCCCGTATCCAAGCTTACGCTGGAAGAGGTAAAAGGCTACGATTTCGGACTTTTTATGGGCGAGCAGTTCAGAGGAACGCAGATACCCACGCTTGCTGAGGCACTTGCTTTTCTTAAGGGGAAGGGCGTACAGGTAAAGCTCGATAACGTATATCAAGGCTTTAACGAGGAGCAGTTTGAGATATTCTGCTCTGTAATAGAAGAGGCGGATATGGAGGAGAATATTTGCTTTACCTGCAAGACTCTCCCGTATTTCCGTTATCTTGCCGAGAGATTTCCGAGAGCAGAGATGCACTTTGACGGAAGTTTGACTCCCGCGGCACTTGCCGAGTGCGAAAAAATGTCGAAGTACCGTCGTGTTACCGTGTGGATCCCTTACGACAACGAAAAGACCGCTTGGTTTGTAGGCAGAAAAGCCGACGCGGAATTCTGCCGCGAATTACATCAGTACGGCGACGTCGGAATCTGGCTCATCGGCACAAAAGAGGAGCTTAAGGTATCAAAAGAGGACTTCGGCGCGGATGTCATAGAGACCAACGGTGAGCTTAAACCCCATATGCTCGCAGAAATATAAGCTTCGCTACATTGTAAAATAATTCGGTACATTGTAAAATAAACAAAAAGCATATCCGTATTTACTTACAACCGTAAGTTCGCGGATATGCTTTTGATTTTGGAAGATAAGCTTCAGCTTATTTTTTATTTTTGCGCAGGTCCTCGACAAATTCGCCGAGGCGCTCGAGTGCTGTCGTGATATGCTTTACGGAATATGCGTATGAAATGCGCGCAAAGCCCTCTCCGCAACTGCCGAAGGCGTTTCCGGGAACTATCGCACATTTCTTTTCGTAGAGCAGACGCTCACAGAATTCTTCTGACGAAAGTCCGAAACCGCCGATCTTGGGCCATATGTAGAAGGCTCCCTCGGGCTCAAATACCTCAAGTCCGATCTTTTTGAGTCCGTCGTAAATATACTTACGTCTGCGGTCGTATTCGGCTACCATCTCCTCAACGTCGGCGTCTCCGTTCTGCATAGCCTCAACTGCCGCAAATTGAGAAGTCGTCGGGGCGCACATAATGGCGTATTGATGAAGCTTTAAAATATGCTTTGTCAGCTCTCGGGGCGCGCAAAGATATCCGAGTCTCCAGCCCGTCATAGCGTACGCCTTGGAAAAGCCGCTGACAAGTATCGTGCGCTCGCGCATACCGGGGATATTTACTATCGATGTGTGACGCTTGCCGAAGGTCATTTCCGCATATATCTCATCCGAAAGAATAAGGATATTCGTGTCTCTGAGCACCTGAGCTATCCCTTCGAGCTCCTCAGCGGTCATAATGGCACCCGTGGGATTGTTCGGATAGGGAAGCACCAAAAGCTTCGTGCGCGGAGTTATGGCGGCTTTGAGTGCCTCGGGGGTCAGCTTGAATTTGTCCTCAAGGCGCGTGTTGATTATAACGGGCTTAGCTCCCGTCATACGAACGAGAGGCTCGTAGCAAACAAACGCCGGATTGGGTATGATGACCTCGTCTCCGGGGACCAAGACCGCGCGCATAGATATGTCTATTGCCTCGCTTCCGCCGACCGTCACGATGATCTCCTTTTCGGGATCGTACGGTGCTATGCCGAAGCGACGTAGAAGGTAGTCCGAAATAGCGGCGCGGAGCTCGAGCGTGCCGGAATTCGAGGTGTAATAGGTCTTTGATCTTTCAAGCGATTCGATGCCCGCTTTTCTTATGTGCCACGGGGTCGGAAAATCCGGCTGACCGACAGTCAGACCGACCACGTTGTCCATAGTCGAGAGCAGGTCGAAAAATTTTCGTATCGCCGACTGCGGCAGATCTACCGCTGTCGGTGACAGGACAGAATCATAATCTATCATATTATGCCGACCCCTCTTTCGTCAATATCGGGGGACTTGTAAATAACGCCCTTGTCTTTGAATTTTTTGAGTACGAAATGCGTTGCGGTAGAGGTAACGTTTTCGATAGTCGCAAGCTTTTGTGCAACAAAGAACGCGACCTCACGCAGGGTCTTGCCCTCTATCATAACGACAAAGTCAAATCCGCCCGACATAAGATAAAGGCTCTTGACTTCGGGATAGTTGTATATCTGCTCGGCAACCTTGTCAAAACCGCAGTCGCGTTGCGGCTGGATGTTTACTTCAATAAACGCGGTGACGTATTCGCGGTCGGTCTTGTCCCAATCAATAAGAGTCTGTCTGCCGAGGATTATACCCTCGCGCTCGTACTCATCTATCATCTTTTTTATGTCGCCTTTTTCCTTATCAAGCATTGCCGCGAGCTGGGCATCTGTTAACGTCGCATCTTTTTCTATAAGTGAGAGTAATGTGTTATTCATAGTAACTCCTTTTTTAAACTTATTTTGTCAAATGTATCTATACTAATTATATTATATAATCGGAATTATGTCAATAGGAATTTTTAATGTACTTTTTATATTATATAATCGGAATTATGTCAATAGGAATTTTTAATGTACTTTGCCGTGCGGCGGCAGTAAATACATAGCGTTTTATTGACAACGGACACGGTTTGTGGTATCATATTCCTAAAGCGTTGGGCTTGAGCTTTCGAGAAAAGAGGAAATAAGAATGAAAAAGATAATGAGAGTGCTGAAGATAGCGGTGTGTGCCTTGATCCTGAGCGCCGCACTTATGCTTTGCGCGTGTGGGGAAGGCGAGATGCTCAATACCGTAAGCGACGGCGAAATAAGTTTTGAACTTTACGGTAAGGAGGAGAGCCTTCGTTACGTAGTTGTGATCAAAGACGGAAAACGTCTCGGAAAATATAAGGTCAGCGGCGAGCGTGTGTCGGACTCGACGGATCTCGGATTTGAACTTATAGACCTTAACTTCGACGGCATTATGGACTTTCGTGTAAAAGTGGCATCTACCGAGGAGCTTGTATACTATGAGAGCTATCTTTCCAATTCCGACAGGACTTATTACGCCTCCGCAGAGCTCAAGTCGCTGGCGAGCCTTTCGGTCGATCCTGAAAAAGGGACCCTGAGCGGCAAAACATATGAAAGAAACTACGAAGGACGTGACAGCCGAGGCGAATATGCCTTTTACGTCGAATGTTGGGGCGAACATACCTACCAATGGAGCGGCGGGCGGCTGAGGGAGATCGAACGGCTCGAGACCATTTATTATTCCGAAACGGATATGTATTGCATAGTTCGCTACGCCGCGGACGGTAACGGCAACTTGGAAATATCCGAGGAGACTTGGACAGAAGGAGCCGAGTTTAGGAACTGAGTTCCGAAAGCAAGCTCTGTGAATTAGTTTAAAAGTTCTTGAAGGGGTTCAGGGAAACTTCTTTCAAGAAGTTTCCCCGAAAAAAGATCAAAAAACACAGGAGAAAACTACGATAAAATGATAGAGATAAAAAATCTGACAAAAGTATACGAAAATGACGGCTACGACAGAGTGCGGGCACTTGATAACATAAGCTTTACGGTAAACAGCGGAGATATGCTCTGCGTCAGCGGCGACACGGGCTCGGGAAAATCCACCTTGCTTGAGATACTGTCGGGTACCGCCTATGCAGATTCGGGCTCGGTCATATTCGACGGGTGTGATATTACCGCGATGAGGGGACGCCGTGCGGCACGGGCACGTGGCGAGCTTGTCGGACTGATACTCTGCGACTTCGACCTTATGCCGGATCGCACGGTGCTTGAAAACATCGCGCTTCCGCTGACGCTCGGACAAGTGAAGATAAAGAAAAAGCAGAGGCTCGAATGTTGCCTCGAGGCAGCCAAAAAGGTGGGACTCTTTATGCAGCTCGATGCCCCTGCGGGTAGGCTCTCGGGTGGTCAGCAGCAAAGGGTCGCTATTGCCCGCGCTCTTGTCGCGGACCCGATGTATATTATCGCCGATGAACCGATAGCGGGACTTGATGCTCCTGCCGCCGAGGAGATACTTGCCCTCTTCAAGCGCTTGAACGGTATGGGCAAGACCTTGGTCATCGTTTCAAATGACAGGCGCATTGGAGAGATCTGCAACAAACACATACATATGCAGGGCGGGCGCATCGCAGACACTGATCTTGACCGATAACAACCATTGGTTAAAATTGTCAAAATCGGATTGACTGTCGCCGTATAATATGATATAATTTACCTATCATACGGGATAAAATTAACTTTTTGTTAACGACACACACACATATATATACTCAGTTTGATATAATATACGTATGCCGATGTCAAGCTTGACATAATATTTACATTGCCAAATCGCAAAAGATCGGAGAACACATGAAGATAAAAGCAGAAAAAAAACAAAAGAAAGAAAAGAAAAAGCGCAAGATCTCGGTGGGGCGGGCATTCGAGAACGACCTTTTTGCCCTTAAGCTGATGGCAAAGACCGCCCCGATATTTACATTCACTTATTTTGGGTGGAGTATCTTTCGGGCGGTGAAAGTCAGAAGGTGGCGATCGCGCGCGTGTTTGCACGTCCTTATGAGCTTATAGTAATGGATGAGCCTTCGAGTGCGCTCGACCCGATAGCGGAATATAATCTCAATCACGCCATCCTTCAAAAGGCGGCGGATAAAGCGGTCATATTCATTTCGCACAGACTATCTACCACGCGAATGGCGGACAAGATATATATGTTCGCCGGCGGTGAGATAATCGAGAGCGGCTCGCACGAGGAGCTTATGGCACAAGGCGGCAAATACGCCGAGATGTTTGAGCTTCAAGCTAAAAAATATCGCGCGTCCGAGAGCGCTTGAGGTTTAGGGCTTTTTCGCGGAACCTTTTTTGAAAAAAGGTTCCGCACCTCCAAAAAACTTCACAGAGAAGTATTTATAATTATTTGTGAAAGTTCTTTGCGTCGCTTTCTTTCAAGAAAGCGACCGGGGTACGGGGCAGCGCCCCGATTATTATTCTTATTTTAATTTTATGGGGAAACTTTTTTGAAAAAAGGTTCCGCACCTCCAAAAAACTTCACAGAGAAGTATTTATATTTTTTTGTGAAAGTTTTTGCGCAGCTTTTTTCAAAAAGCTGCCGCGGTCGAGGGCGCGAAGCCCTCGTTGCCGCTCGCAAGCGGCGAAATTTCTGCGTCGTTTTCTTTCAAGAAAGCGACCGGGGTATGGGACGGAGCCCCAAAACAGTAAAAAATGATTTTTTGCTATTGATTTTTTCAAAAAAGTATGGTATAATATTCACATAGGCAGCTTTCCGTGTTTCTGTATCAAACCCGGCAAGGCTGCTTTTTTAAACCGATCAAAAGATTTCGGAGGTGCTCATATGAGAAGAAAATACAGGCTGTCGACCGCCCTTGACGTGGATGACCTGCTTATGGAATGCACGTCATACGCCATACGTCTGGCGAATGAAAAATACAATTTCGATCCACCGATGACCATCTATGAAAAAACAAAATGGGGCAAAACGGGAACGCGCGCCGACGCGATCTATCCGTATTTCAGAGACCCCGAATTTTACCGTACTCAACCTGTATACGAGGGAGCTAAAGAGTTTGTTCGCAAGCTTTCAAATATGACAGAGGTATATATATGCACCGCCGTTCCGCCCGAATATATGGGCATTCGAGCACGCAGAATAATGGAGGAGTTTCCCGAGATACCGCCCGATCATATTTATATGGGCTCGCGTAAGGATAAGATCCATATGGATATACTTTTCGACGACGGATTGCACAATATTTTAAGCTCCGGCGCAAAATATCCCATCCTTATGCGCCGCCCTTGGAATCAAGAGGCGACGGGTATGCTTGCCGTAAACAATTACGATGAATTTTTAAAGCTCGTCGAGATTATCGCGAACAGCTATCAGGCGCGCCCCGATGATTTTGCGCAAAGTAATAATAATATTGTAGTGCTCGTCGGACCGTCGGGAAGCGGAAAATCAAAGATCGCCACGAGATTTTTGGCTGATACAGAGGATTACGAAAAGCTCGTTTGCTACACGACCAAGGACCCCACGGCGGTAGAGGAAAACAAGTGGTATAATTACGTTTCACTTGAAAGTTTTCGCAGTATGTGCGAGAGCGGCGAGATGTTTGAGTCGACTATGTACGCAGGGCACGGCTACGGATCGAAAAAGGCAGACGTGGAAAGCATCCTTGCGCAGGGCAAGAGAGTGTTGACCACTATGGATATTTGCGGAGCTATGTCGCTCAAGACGCATTTTAACAATGTTATTACCATATACATCAAGCGCGAAAGAAAAGCGCTTATGGCGAATATCCTTCGCAAAAATTCTTCAATAGAGGATAAGGTCAACCGTCTGACCGCCATAGAATATGAGGAGCAGAACGCCGAGCTCTGCGACTATGTAGTCGAGTTTGAGGAGTACGACGACGCGGTACAGCAGATCTGCGATATTCTCGGCGTTTGCAAATGCGGCGGCGAACAAGACTGAGTTTTTCAATCTTTGTGAAAATGATCGGCATTCTCGCATATCTTCGAAAGGTTGCGAGAATGCCCAACAAAAATTATATTTTTTTAGAAAAAGTACTTGACAAGGAAGAAAAAATATTATATAATAGATGAGTCGTGAAATACGGGGCATTAGCTCAGTTGGTTAGAGCAACCGGCTCATAACCGGTCGGTCCGGGGTTCGAGTCCCTGATGCCCCATATAATTGAACAGAGCCTCGGCGGATCTTTCGGTCTGTCGAGGTTTTCTCGTTTAGCCAATGATTAAGAGGAAGGCGGCGTTCGGTCGATCGAGCCGACTTTATCGTAACACGCCAAAGGCGTGTTGACTTTAACTTAAAACCGTGGTATAATCATTGTCATAAAGATCTGTATATGCGGAGGATGTGTTTAATGAGTAAGTTTCTTGAAGACGTAACATCGTTCATAAAGAAAAACGGTTATAATATATTTACCGTTGCTGAGATAAAGGACGGCGGCGACGCAGAATGTGTAAGGCTCATTGAGACCAACCTTTGCCAGAATTCTTATTCGGTCGCCAAGGCTTTCGTGGTAACTGCGATAGGATTGCTTTGTGACCGAGGGCTTCTCAGCACGGACGAGCTTGTGACGGATATCCTTGCCGACGAGATCACAGATATGACACGATCCGAAATGGACGCAAGATGGAACAGCGTGACGGTGGATATGTCGTTACGCCATCAACTCGGACTGCCGAGGAATTTTCTTGATATAGATCTTGACGATATGTATACATACGGGGCAGACTATCTCGCGTATATGCTTACCTATCCTCTTGTGCGGGATCACGGGCAGGAGCGTACCTATACGGACGGCGCGTATTATCTGCTTGCAAGGATCGCCGAAAAGAGAGCGGGGAAGCGGCTTGATCTGTTCCTCTGGGATGAGCTTTTCTTTAAGCTCGGCTTTCAAGAAGTAGCTTGGAGCTGTTGCCCGATGGGACACGTTATGGGCGCTACGGGACTTTATATTCGCACTTTGGATATGGTAAAGCTTGGCTCACTGTATCTTGACGGCGGCGTTTACAAAGGGCATCGCATACTGTCCGAGGAATGGGTAAGGACCGTTCTCGAAAGAGGCTACGAGCTGAGGAGCAACGGATTCGGTGACAGTTACTCCAAGGGCGGAATGTACGGGCAACTGCTTGCCGTATTTCCGAGTCAGAAAAGAGTTGTTGCCTGCCACGGCTACGGCTTCAAGGAAAGATCCGAGCTTTTGAAGTTTGTTTCTGAGTATCGCGATTGATACGAAGATGTAAAAAAGCAAGCCTGTCTTGAACATGCTTGCTTTTTTAGTATGGCGTGAACTTTATTGCTGTGTGAAGGAAACATCCGATTTCGCACTGCACTCAACAGTCAAGTCGCTCTTGCCACCGGAGAAGAATCCTATTCCAAGGCTCTCCTCGGGGGCCTTTTCTCTTATCTCGTTCGGAGCTGTTGCATAAGCGGATGTGAATACTATGTTTGAAGGATTGAATCTCAGCATATCTGCCACGGCGTTCTCGCGACTTAAACCGTGGTGGACATATTTCAATACGGTTACGGGAGAATATTCCTCTGCATAGAGCGCGGTCATCTCGTCAAGCGCCTCATCAAAGAGATCTCCGCGGCGCTTTATAGTATCGCCCGTAAATAAAAACGTGTTCGCGCCGAGCCTTATGTGCACCCACATAGAGGAGGAGTTCAATGTATAAAGATTGGTTCTCTGTGGCTTTTCGACTATATCGTAATGCTCTTTCATATATTCGTAGCGTTCACTGATACCCCAATCCGCAGACGGAGGCAAGCACGTGAATTCTACCTCGTGCTCAAGACCGCTGTGCGTACGGAAGGAGATCGCATTTTCCTTGCCGTAGTCCACCTCGGTCATCTTGCAGTCGGGATGATGCTCGCGCAACACCTCTTCAAGCCTCGGTCGGAATATTTCGTCACCGTTCTTGCTTATCTTGTTGATCCCGGGATCTACCTTCGTTGCGGGGCCGTGATACACATTCGATATCGATATATATTCATTCAACGCAGTGGGGTCTATCAAGGCAAAGACATGATCTGTGTGATAATGCGAGATAAAGCATCCGATACGAAGCTTGCAGGATGTGTCGTCGATCAATTCCGGATGATCTTTGAGGAACTCTGCGCGTATCTGCATAAGTCGATCATTCATACAATGTGATCCGCTCATGCCTCCGTCGATCGTGAAGACCTCGCTTCCGTATTGAATTATGAAGGCATCGGATTTTTTGTATTCCGGCTCGGGCGCGAGATATAAGATCTTCAGCCTTCCGTCATTTGGGGCAAACTGATTGGCAAACATAAAAAGCACTCCTTATTCCTTGATTTTACATATCAAATTATACAATCATTCGCGATTTTTGTCAACCCAAAAAGATCTTTTTGGGCTTTAAACGGTAAAAAATTGATTATCCTTATGGACAAAAAGAACATATAATGGTATAATTATCAGTGTATCGATCGCAAAGGAGAAGCAGATCACTATGTCAAACGTAAGAAAGAATATATTGATAATTTCCGATACTCACGGAGACCGCGTCGGCGTTGAGCGTTTGCTCGGATCATATGCGCAAAAGAATGATGCCGTAATATTTCTCGGTGACGGGATCCGCGATTTTTTTGAGGATGGGAAATGTATATGTCCCGTTCCGTTTTACTGCGTTTGCGGAAACTGCGATACGCTCGGTTTTTCGTCGGCTCCTTTGGTCATCGACGGCTATGGAGAGGTAAGGCACGAGGAGATCATAAATATTGGCGGCACGCGGATATTGATCACGCACGGTCACAAATACGATGTAAAATCCGGTCTTGACCGACTTGCGCGGTATGCCGCGACCGTCGGGGCGGATATAGCACTTTACGGTCATACTCATATAAAAAACGAATACTATATTCCGGAGGGAGAGAGCGTTTGCTTCGAAAAGCTCGCAAAACCGCTTTGGCTCTTCAATCCGGGGAGCCTTCGGGGATCTTACTTTAATGAGCCTTCGTTCGGTACGCTTACGCTTTCATCCGACGGCGTGATCTTCGGTCACGGGACTTTATAAAAAAGAACTGTTGGACACACAACAGCTCTTTGAAATATATTTTCGTGATCTCAGACCTCTGACGTTACCGTCTCGGGCTCGGCGTTTGCGAGATTTTCAAGCTCTTCATTGTACGCTCCGATAACCGCCTCTTCAAGAAGCGCGCGGAACTGTGCATTGATAGGGTGAACTATATCGCGGTATGAATCGTCAAGATTCTTACGGCTCGGCATAACGATGAAATATTTTTCCCTTGCGTTTATGACTTTGATGTCGTGAACGGCGAGTTGATTGTCGAAGGTGACGGAAACTATCGCCTTCATTGGGCCTTCTTCAAATACTTTTCTGACTTTAATGTCTGTGATCTGCATAATGATCCTCCGTGATTATTATAATTAATATTTTTGATTTAAATTTCTTGTTTATTGTCCGAGCGTGTGCGGATCAAACATTTATTACTTTACGGTTCTTATTATACATTGTCAATGTGATAGCATACAAACGGTATTCTGGTATTTTCGTGAATTTATGAAGAAAAACATATCTTTTATTTGCCTTTTAAGGCTTGCCTTTGCTCGTTGAGCAGAGATGAAAAACATATTATTTTTGAAAGGACGGTTCTGCTGTGTCGGTTGAAAATACACATTTCGGTGCTTCAAAAACGGAAGAGATGCTTAAAGGATGTCTCTCTGTCTATTTTATCGGGATAGGGGGAATAAATATGTCCTCGCTTGCGCTGCTAACCCTGAAAAGAGGGTATCGGGTAGGGGGCTCGGACAGGCAAAGATCGCCGCTGACGGATCAGCTGGCATCCGAGGGCATAGAAGTGTTCTACGAGCACCGCGCCGATAACCTCGACGGATATGATGCTGTGGTATATACGGTAGCCATATCGGAGGATAATCCCGAATATATACGCGCAAAGGAGTGCGGCAAGCCGCTGATCTCGAGAGCCGATTACCTTGGATACGTTATGAGTGATTACGGTTACAGAATAGGTGTTTGCGGTATGCACGGCAAGAGCACGGCGACCTCAATGCTCTCTCAGATATTTGTGGGTGCGGAATACGATCCTACCGTTATGTGCGGCGCGAGCGTTCCCGTTATCGGAGGAGCTTACCGTATAGGAGGCGGAGAGGATTTTATCTTTGAGGCGTGTGAGTATATGGATTCTTTCCTTGATTTTTACCCAAATATTGCCGTAATACTCAATATTGAGCCCGAACATATGGATTATTTTAAAGATCTCGGGCATATTCTTGCTTCATTCAGAAAATTTTCCGATATCTGCGGCACCGACGGTGTGACGGTCGCAAATGCCGATGATGACAACGTCAAGATCGCGCTTGAAGGTGCATCGACGCCCGTGTTTACCTTCGGTATAGAGAGTGATGCCGACGCGAGAGCGGTGAATATCTCGCACAAAAACGGATATTACACCTTCGATGTGATTATTAACGGAAATATCTACTGTCATACAAGCCTTTCGGTCGTCGGACGGTTTAATATGTACAACGCTTTGGCGGCACTCTCGGTCGCATACCTTCGTGGAATAGACGGCAATGAAGCCTCGTCTCAGCTTGAAGGCTTCAAGGGAGCCGAGCGCAGGATGGAGAAGAGGGGCAAGCTGCTCGGCGCCGATGTTTACAG
The DNA here is from genome assembly GCA_964472845.1 of uncultured Lachnospiraceae bacterium. Taxonomy (GTDB): domain Bacteria; phylum Bacillota; class Clostridia; order Oscillospirales; family CAG-272; genus HGM12650. The sequence goes on from CAYYND010000028.1 coordinate 18,641, forward strand.
CGATTATGCACATCATCCGACCGAGATACGCGCAACGCTTCAAAGTGCCGAGGAAATGACAGAGGGAAGGGTGTTTTGCGTTTTTCAACCGCATACATATTCCCGCGTTTATGCTTTTCTTGACAGTATGTGCGAGGCGCTCGCGCTGGCGGACAGAGTGCTTATGATAGATATCTATCCCGCGCGGGAGACGGATACCAAAGGAATGAGCTCTGCACTCATCGCCGAGCGGATAGGTGACAAAGCAACATATTGCGAGACCTACTGCAGGGCAACAGATATATTGCACTCGGAACTTCGCCCCGACGATACGCTGATAATTATGGGGGCTGGAAGCATAATCTCTTATTTCGACTGCTTGGAGCTCGACTCTTAATCGTTTGATAAAAACATAATTTCAAAAATGAAAATGGAGACTTGAATGAAAGAAAATTTTCAAAACGGAGAACCCTATACAACGATAGCGAGGGTCTACGATATATTTAACGGAGACATCGATTATAAGCTTTGGGCTGATTTTATCGAGAAATGCTTTGATAAATACCTTTTGTCGCGTCCCGAACTCGTTCTTGATCTTGCTTGCGGAACGGGCAGAATGACTCGCGAGCTCGCTCAAAAGGGCTATGATATGATCGGGGTCGATGCAAGCTGTGATATGCTTGCGGAGGCTATGAATAAAACGTCCGCAGATCTGCACGTTCTCTATCTTTTGCAGGATATGCGCGAGTTTGAACTTTACGGTACGGTGGGAGCGGTGATCTCGTGTCTTGACAGCGTTAATTACCTTACGGATGATGACGGACTTGCCGATTGCTTTGCGTGCGTGCACAACTATCTTGATCCCAACGGACTCTTCATATTTGATATAAATTCTCCGTATAAATTTGAAAACGTTTACTCAGATAACTGCTATATATTTGAGGATGAGATGCCGATAGATGACGGTGATGGTATTGAGCGTCGCGCCGAGATATATTGCGGATGGCAAAATTGCTACGATCCGGAAACGCGCCTGTGCGACTTTTATCTTACCGTGTTTACGGATAACGGTGACGGAGGATTTACGCGTGAGGACGAGGCTCAGTGCGAGAGGTGCTATACCGTTGACGAGATAACGCGCACACTGGAAAAATGCGGCTTTGAAGTATGCGCCATGTCGGGATCCTTTGAATTTGCGCCCCCATCAGAGACCGATGAAAGAATATACTTTGTCGCAAGGTGCAAAAAATAAAGCCACAAACCCTAAACTATAAACCATAAAACATAAATCGAAAAACATCAGCTAATAAAAATATCGAAAGGAATGATAAATATGTGTGAAAAAAACGAGTCAACTATACTTCGCGCTATGACAAGGGACGGGAGCGCGCGTATACACGTAATAAATTCAACCGCCATCGTAAACAAAATGATAAAATATCATAATACTGCCCCAACATCGACCGCGGCTCTCGGCAGATTGCTGACTGCCACGTCCGTTATGGGATGTATGCTCGGCGAGAAGGATGACAGCATAACCGTTATGATAAACGCGGACGGCGTTTGCGGCAGACTTTTGGCAGTCGGAGATTATCTCGGCAATGTCAAAGGATATATACAAAATCCTTCCGCGGACGTGCCGAGAAAGAGCAACGGAAAGCTTGATGTCAGCGGCGCCGTCGGAAAAGGTGCACTTGTCGTTATAAAGGATATGGGCGGCGAGGAGCCTTACAACGGCTCTACACGTCTTGTCAGCGGCGAGATAGCAGAGGATATAGCCTATTATTACGCGCAAAGCGAGCAAGTACCCACCGAATGTGCGCTCGGTGTACTTGTTGATAAGGATCTTTCCTGCCTTGCGGCGGGCGGAGTGTTCGTGCAGCTTTTGCCTTTTGCCGATGAGAGTATCATTTCAATACTTGAAAATAACGCAAAGGAGCTTGCAAATGTCTCAAAAATGTTCGCTGACGGCTTTACAAATCTGCAAATAGCCGAAATAGCGTTAAAGGGTATCGAATTTGATGTTTTCGATGAGCTATGCGTTGAATATGTCTGCGACTGTTCAAGAGAGCGTATGGCGAGATCGCTCGTCTCTCTCGGGAAGGATGAATGTATGAAACTTGCCGACGAAGACGAAGAGGGAAGGGTTGAAATGAGCTGCCGCTTCTGCGACAGAGTCGAGACCTTTACAAAAGAACAGATCGAGGCTATGTTTTCATAAATAAATCGATATTTGCGGAAGCCGCCATTCAATTTTTAGCTTGCGCTAAAAAGACCGCCGAGAGTAACCGATAGTTGCTCTCGGCGGTGCGCTTTTGGCACTCAACCATCTCGTTCAGCGCATATAATGATAGTCAATCTTCTGTTGTGCTTTTTGCGTTATTACGTCTTGCGCGGAATTGCGCAGAGGGCGGAAGCTGTTGGCTCCGGCTCGCCTGAAACGGAATACGCCTCGTTTTACTGCGCCGAGGATGTGCGGGCGCGCTTTTTGGGGATCATTTTCCGCATTTCTTATCAAAACTCGGGTTGCAAGCGTAGAAATTCTTTGAGTTCAGTCTATCCTGAGTTATTCTCAAAGCATCACCGAATCTCTGATAGTGCACGATTTCTCTTTCCCTTAGAAATCTGATAGGGTCGAGAACATCCGGGTCATCGGTAAGCCTTATGATGTTGTCATAGGTCACGCGAGCCTTTTGCTCTGCCGCCATATCCTCGTGAATGTCCGCGAGTGTGTCGCCCTTGACACCGACGTATTTCATATCAAAGGGAACACCGGATGCGGCTATGGGATATACTCCCGCTGTGTGATCGACGAAGTAAGTCGCAAACGGCGTATCTGCGATCTCCTCGGGAGAGAGGCATCTTGTAAGCTGATGGACTATTGCCGACACCATCTCAATGTGCGCCAACTCCTCTGTGCCCAGAGAAGCATCGGAAATGTTCCACAAGGAAAAATCGGCTGAA
>CAYYND010000029.1:0-20158 GCA_964472845.1 uncultured Lachnospiraceae bacterium
CTTCCGTACCGGAATATTTGCTTGTGATCACTTGAGCCCCGACCTGTACGGTCATAACTACATCATTTCCGTCTACCATTCCGCCGGGGCCCACTGCCACTACCTCTGCTACTTGGGGCTTCTCTTGAGCCGCAGTCGTAAGAATGATACCGGTCTTTGTTTTTTCTTCGGCTTCAACCGCTTTAACTACTACGCGGTCGCCTAAAGGTTTGATTGTCATAGTGTTTTTCCTCCAAATCTATATATTTAAAATTATAAACACCGATCCTTGTTCAAAAGAGTTCAATCTCTGAACGTGAACTGATCCTTGTTCTGCTCTTTAAAGAGCTCGAAGAGTTTCATAACGAGTGCCTCGTCATCGATGCCGTCGTATATCTCCTCTTCGTCTTCATTTACGGTAATGTGGAGAATAACGACATCCTCCGTGTCCTCATCAACTGGTATGAACACACCGTAATATTCGCCCTCATACTCTACTGTATCGAGCCACTCAAAGACGGTTTCGTTACCTTCTTCATCGCAAAGTGCGATAAGATTATCATCGCATTCCTCGCAGCCGCCTCCGCACGCCTCACAATTATGATCACATTCGTGCTCGGGATCTATGGGAAGCTTTTTTTCATTAATATCTGACATTTGCTGTCTCCTTTCGGTATTCTGTTCAGAACGTTATTGATCCGATAATTGTTTTAACTGTTTCAATCATCTTTCATCCAAGTATTATATCACAACCGCAATTTATACTTATAGTCGGACATTTAACAAAATACACGTAATTTTGTAAATTTTACCTTGACTCGCGTATTCTTGCAAAGGCATTCATAATTATTGCTTGGACAGAATAAATTTAATCATAAAATACCGTATTTGTACGGTCGGCTGTATATACGGAGGCGATGATCTTGATTTTGAAATGTTTGGAATTTATCAACGAAAAAATAGTGGGACCTTCGGTACCCGTAGTATTGATAGGCGTGGGACTCTTCTTTATTGTTAAACTCAAGGCTTTTCATCTCCTTCATCCGATAAAGGTATGGCGTCCTTTGTTCGCCAAAAAAGCCTCGTCCGCCGACAAAAAAGGGATACCCCCCATAAGAGCCTTGCTTCTGGCTTTAGCCGGAACGCTCGGCGTCGGAAATATAGTCGGAGTGGCAAGTGCCATATCGTTCGGCGGTGCCGGCGCGGTATTTTGGATGTGGGTAAGTGCATTTGCGGCAATGCTCCTCAAATACAGCGAAATAGTATTGGCACACAGGCACAGGCGTTTTGATGCCTCGGGCAAACCGCACGGAAGCGCTATGTATTACATCAAGGACTGCTTAGCCTCCACGGGGCTTAAATGCGTGGGATGCTTTCTTGCCGCGCTCTTTGCCGTACTTTGCACCGTCGACTCTCTGACTATGGGGTGCGTGATACAGGTAAACGCCGTCTCATACGCTTTGTCGGGCGTTTTTGATTTTCCAAAGCTCATCTGCGGCGTGATCGTAGCGATAAGCGTTGCCGCAATCCTGATCAAAGGCAGCTCGGCGGTATCCAAGGTCACGGAGGTGCTCGTTCCCGTAATGAGCGGTATATACGTGATCCTTTCACTGTCGGTAATGATTATCAAAAGCGAGCTGTGCGCCCAAGCCTTTGCAAGCATATTTTCAGAAGCATTCTCCTTCAAGAGCCTCGGCGGCGGAGTCCTCGGATTTCTTATGTCGAGATCTGTTCGCCTCGGAACCATACGCGGAGTACTCTCAAACGAAGCGGGATGCGGCACCGCGCCCATAGCTCATTCCGAATCAAATGCAGGATCTGCCGCCGAACAAGGTGTTCTCGGCATAGCTGAGGTCTTTATAGATACGATCGTACTCTGCACTATGACAGCACTGGTCGTTATCATAAGCTACGACAGCGTTTCTCACCTTTCCGAAGATCCCGTTATGCTGACGATAAACGCATATTCTGCCGTGCTCGGCGGTTGGGCAGGTACTCTGCTCGCCATCTCCGTGCTGCTTTTCGGATATGCTACCATAGTATGCTGGGCACATTACGGAGTTGAATGTATCAAATATCTCTTTAACAAGGAAAGCGCCGTATATATTTTTGAAACCGTTTACTGCCTCTTTATCGCCGCGGGTGCGGTAATAGCGCCAAACGATATATGGACGATTTCGGATCTCGCTCTCGGGCTTATGACCCTGATAAATGTTCCCGTCCTGTGCGCTATGAGCCGCGAGGTAAAGATCGAAACGGATGGCTTTTTGAAGAGAATAAAAAACGGGCTGTCTCATTAAAACAGCCCCATTGACCTATTGCGCCGGATCAGCTCCAACGTATCTTCATAAATCTCGGATATACCTTGTCTATAATGTTTACCATCCTCGCAAGTATCTCGTAACAGACCTCGCCAGAATTCTGCGGTGTCAATATCACGTCGTATGACGCGGCGACCTCGTTATCCGAATCGACCGAAAATCTGACCCAGCGGTATTCGTTGTTGAGCTTGTTGGATTCAATTACAGCAAGCTCGGCTTGCTCCTCGGTAAATCTGCATATTGAAAAGCACCTTACCGCGGCGCTCTTTCCGTCGGCGTCAAAGAAAAATCTTATTACCATAGAGTTACAATTTTCTCCCGCAAATTTCAGAGTAACAACGTCCGACTGCCCCGGTCTCTCTTCGCAATCATATGTTTGTCCTTCCTTGTCAAGCAACTTTACAAATGAAACTGTTGTATCGAGCATTCAATCATCCCTCCGTTTATATTGGCTATAATATATTATATTACATAAATTTAAAAAAGTCAATCGAAAAGCACAAAAACAGAGCCTAAGATATCGCATCCAAAAGATCTGAATGTTTTGGACATCGTATCGAGATCGGCTCTGCTTTTTTATTATACTAACCTTTGGCTGTCATTTATGCCTTTTTTCTATTTCTTCTCCGTTGACAAAAATGCAAGCGTCTCCGTTGGATGCGATCTTCAGGATTCCCCTGTTTCCGCCGAGTTCGAAAGCTTCTTCCCTCTTGAACCCGAACGAGATCGCCTTAAGCGGCTTAAGAAGGTACTCTTTATCGTTGATCCTGAATTTCATAGTACCGTGTATGAATGAAGGAACAGAAAGCGAGATCTGATATATCTTTTCTCCGTCCTTGAATTCCCAGCTCTGAGTTTTCTTGATAAACATACTAAAATCCTCCTTAACGACCGTCCCGTGATCGATATCTTCGTATCGATACTAAGAGAACATCTGACAAGTGCTCGGCAGCCGTTCTACTTTATAAGCTCATTTACCGCGTTTTCATATACTTCGTTCAGAACGTATATGAAAAGCTCAAGATATCTGTAACAAAATCTGCCTACATCATCCGTCGGCAAGAGGATATCGCACCCCGCCGCAAGCTCATCCTCGTCGAGATACAGCTTTACGCATCTGTATTTTTGATTAACGGAATTGATAAATTCCAAGGCTTTCAGCCTTTTTGAAGGCGTAAGGCTAAGACCCATATAGCATCTGAGCGCGGCGTTTTTGCCGTCCGGCTCAAAAAATGCGATCACCTCCACGGCTCTTCCGTTGTCAAGCTTATACTGAAAAGAAATGATATCGGATCTGCCGTGTCTTTCTGTATATTTGTAAAGCACCCCGATGTTATCGAGATATGCCGAAAAATTACTCGTGCTTTGGGTCATAGCCTGCTTTGCCTTCCGAAATATTTATTCGCCTTTTATAATGGTATTCTGATTGCTCGGATTCGGCGCGTACGGGATCGTAAACGTGAATACCTTGTTACCTGCAACGTACGTCTCTTTTACGGATTTAAGTGAAAGTGCATACTTGTTATAGGATTCGCCGCTGAGGTTTCTCTTTCCGCCGAATGCCTCGACACCGCCCGGCCAGAGGTTAACGGATGCTTCAATATTCTTGTAGAGTGCATTTGTTCCTCCGACGTATCCGTGGTGCGCGATCTGTACCATATCACTCTTGAGGTGATCACCGTACATTTTTACAAGGCGGTTGGATGTTACCGTGTAAGCATCTCCGAGACACATCACGGTATAGCCGTTTGACTTGTAACGGAATACAAGCGAGGTCGTGTTATGATATGTCAAGGGGCTGGGCAGGGTATCATCAAATGTGTAGAGGAATTCCATCTCCACATCAGCTGCCTTGAGCACCTGACCCGTATGTACTTTGATAATGTTAGCCTTGGGGTATGATAAAGCCATCACAGCCCTTGTCTCATCAGCACGTCCGTGGTCGCCGCCGTCCGGGATACCGTCATACTGCGAATACGTTGTGAAGTTCAATATGAAGTTTTCCACAGTCACCTTTTTACCGTAAGAGCTGTTTGCAAACTTTATAAAAGCACCTGTATGGTCGCCGTGCGCGTGTGTGAATATCCACGCCGCGATCGTTATGTTGTTCTTGTCTACCGCGAGATTCTGGAGGTTCTCGTAGATGACCTTGGGAAGATAGGATGTATATCCGCCTCCGTCGACTACGATAAATCTTCCGTCTTCAAGTCTGAATATGAGGAAAAGTCCTATCTGGTTATACTTATAGCTTTGGTTTGAACCGCCGTAGGTCTCAAGTCCTACCATAGTTACGGAAGGCTCACAAACCTTTGTGTATTCATCCTTTTCAAAGATGGACATATCGTAGGAATTGTCGATAGTTATCCTTGCATCATTTTCAAATTCCGTATATGTGGTGTTGATAACATATTTATCGTTTGTATAGGTCGTAAATATGCACTCTTTGACTTCTCTTCTCGCGAACTGCTTGTATCCTTCGTTCTCAAGCTTTTTAAGATATGCGTCAAATTCAGCCTTGTTCGTATCGTTAAGATGGAGCATATAGCTTTTATCCGCAAGGTCTACTATCTGACCCTTGGAAGATTCCGAATCGTATACGGGCAGATCCTTTATCATCTCAACGCCCGTGCCGGAGACCTTATAATCCTTGGATATCGTGAGGTTGTTCTTGCTACCCGTGCTCTTGATGTGCTCTGCCAACTTCTCGCAAGCATCGAACAGCGAGTTATCATCCCAGGCAATGATAACGAGCTTTGCGCCGACCTTCTTTACGATGTATTCGCCGTAAGGAAGGTCTTCTAACGTTTCCTTAGACTCATCGCGGTTCGTAATGCCGATAAGTATCTCCTTATCCTCGGGCTTTGGTTCCTGTCCGCGGAGAACGAAATCATCCGTAAATTCAGGTCTTACGCCCGTAACATCCGTGATCGCGTTGTATACGATGGTCGCAGCACTGTTTGCGGCGTTGGATGCGGACTCCGGACGTACTACTTTATACTCGGCAATTCCGTCGACGACGATATTGAGATCGCTCGTTGAAAGATCCGGTGTCGTACTGTCAGACTCTGAGCCTGACTCAGAATCCGAACCCGAATCAGACGGAGCGGAGGTTGATGTTTCACTGTCGGAGCTGCTGTCAGGTCCGGGAGTTTTAGTATTGTCGCAGGCTGTAAGCAGTAAAGCGCAAACGAGCACGAGCAACAATATAAGGCTTAGCTTTTTTGTCATCTTTTTTTCCTTTCTGAATACCGAAATGTTAAAAATGTCAAGCATCAATTGTTTACCTTGTATTATACCACAATATAATCCGAGTTTGATAATGAAATTAAAGATATTTTTTTAATATTTGTGTACATAATATCATTTTCCTCAACTTAAAGACCGTATCCAAGCAATATGCCGTGCGCATTTTGACCGAATTCGGCGCATACGGTCGCACCGAGGCAAAAAGGTTTACATTATTTATTATAGTCTCCTATTGACAAATCGGGCTTTGTGTTGTAAAATAAAACGGTAAGATGTCGTTATGTATCGCGGCTCGGAGATCGTACCGCAAAGAAAGGAAAAGCTTATGAGATCGGATCTAAAGAAAACGATATTTGAATTTTTGCGCTATGCCGTAGTGGGCGGCATATCAGCCGTAATCGATATGGGCGTGAACTACGCTATGCTGTACTACGTTCTTAAGGCAACGAAGGACGATACCGCTATGGTTGCTGTGTCGGTAGCGGCGGGATTTATCGTCGGACTTGCGGCGAACTTTATCCTCTCGAACATATTCGTGTTCAGATCTGCCGAGCAAAAGGAAAAAGGCAAGACGTTCGGTGCATTTGCCATATATGTAGCCGTCGGTATAATCGGCTTTGGTATCACGGAGCTTTTGACTATACTCGGGACGAGCCTTATAGGAGACGAGGGAATATGGTATCTTTTGCTCAGCTGTTGCGTTAAAGGCGTCGTCTTGATATGGAACTATCTCGGAAGAAAGATCTTTGTTTACAGGGGAAAATAAAATAAAAATAAAGAGGAAAAATATGGAAAACAAGCAAAAAACAGCCATAATCATCGGAGCGGGCCCCGCGGGACTCACCGCAGCTTACAAGCTTTTGAAGGAGACCGATATAAAGCCTATAATTCTTGAGGAAAGCGAATTTATAGGCGGTATATCCAGAACGGCAAGATACAAAGGCAACCGTATGGATCTCGGCGGACACCGTTTCTTCTCGAAGAATTCAGAGGTAAATCAGCTCTGGCAAGAGCTTATGCCGCTTCAGGGCAAACCAGCATATGACGACAAGATACTCGGCACGGAAAAAGAATTTGCGAAAGGCGGTCCCGATCCCGAGACCGAGGACAGAGTTATGCTCTTGCGCAACCGTCTTTCAAGGATATTCTTCCTCCATAAATTTTTCGACTATCCCATCTCACTAAAACCCGAGACATTCATAAATATGGGCTTTGCCAGAACGGTAAAATCGGGATTCGGATATATCGGAAGCTGTATCGTAAAGAAAAAAGAGGACTCGCTTGAGAATTTCTATATAAACCGTTTCGGCAGACCGCTCTATGAGATGTTTTTCGAATATTACACAGAAAATCTTTGGGGACGTCATCCCTCTCAGATATCCGCAGATTGGGGCGCGCAGAGAGTAAAGGGACTTTCTCTCAGCAAAGCGGTATGGAACGTGATCTCCAAGCCCTTCCGCTCCAAGGATAAGGTCGAGACGTCGCTCATCGAGCAGTTCTATTACCCCAAGAAGGGTCCCGGACAGCTTTGGGAATTCTTAGCCGACGACATACGTGCTATGGGCGGCGAGATACTGATGAATACCAAAGCCAAGGATATACTGCTCTCCGCCGACGGAAAGCGCGTCGAAAAAGTAATTACCGAGGACGGAAGAGAGCTTGAGGCTGATGTTTTCTTCTCGACTATGCCGATCAAGGATCTGGTCTCGGGAATGGGTGACGTACCGCCCGCCGATGTAAAGAGAGTCGCCGAGGGGCTTCCCTACCGTGACTATATAACCGTCGGTCTGCTTGTAAAAAAGCTCAAATTGGAGAACAAAACAAAGACAAAAACTCTTACGGACAACGTCCCCGACTGTTGGATCTATGTCCAAGAGCGCGAGGTAAGACTCGGAAGGCTTCAACTGTTCAATAACTGGTCTCCTTATATGGTAAGCGATCCTGAAAACACTATGTGGATAGGACTCGAATATTTCTGCAACGAAGGCGACGAGCTCTGGAGCATGGGAGACGAGGAGTTTATAAAATTTGCTACCGACGAGCTCATAAAGATCGACGTTATCGACGCCGAGGATGTGCTTGACGCTACGCGCATTAAGGTCAAGAAGGCGTATCCCGCATACTTCGATACGTACAAAGAGTTCGACACCGTAAAGAGCTATCTCGACGGCATCGAAAACCTTTGGTGCATAGGCAGAAACGGTCAGCACAGATATAACAATATGGATCACTCTATGCTCACAGCAATAGAAGCCGTACGTGCCGTCGCAAGCGGAAGCACAGACAAAACGACGGTATGGAATGTTAACACAGAGAAAGAGTATCACGAGGAGGCAAAGAAATAATATGTCAGGAAATCCGTCCCGCAAGCAGCTTGTGCGTCGGGTACTGATATCCGTGATACTTATATGCGTTGCGGTAATATTGGAATTTTTTATTTCAAATTACCGCAATTTGTTTATCGATACGGATAGATATGTAACCGATCTCGATTGCCTTGATGACACGGTAATAACATTAGCCTCGGGCAAAAACGCTCAGCACAGGTTTGAGAATGCGCCTGAAGATATATATGCGGTAAGGATCTGCGCCTCGGTCGAGAATGGCGTTACCCTCGGCAAGCCCGTAAAGGTGCAGATAAAAGCCTACGATGAAAAACGCGGAGGCACGCTCTCTACGATCGCGACGACTCATATTGCCCCCGGAGAAGGCAAAAGCTCTCAAAAGACCGTTCCTCTCGAGTTTTCACTCGCACACGGCACAGAGCTTCAATTCGTCTTTTCTGATGTGACCGCCGACGTAACGGTCAGCGAGATAACGGTAAACCCGAGCCGTGGGCTTATAACCTTTAATTTTGCAAGAATGATGATCCTGCTTGCCGTAGGACTACTGATATGGGGGATCCGCGCCTTCAAGCTGCAATCGGAGCCGTACGATCCCAAAAAGCTATCGCACAACGTCGCCGTTATCGGCACAGTCTCGCTTTGCATCATACTTACCGCGCTTTTTTGCGCGATATTTGTGGGCGGACACGGAAATGTGGAATATCCGCTTCAAAACGGGGTCAACACCTACAATCCATACGTTCAGCAGAGCGACGCTTTTCTTAAAGGTCAACTAAGCATCGATTATCCCGTCTCCGATGAGCTGCTCGAGCTTAAAAATCCTTACGATTACAACGCCCGCAACGGGATCTATTATCTTTGGGATCGAGCTATGTACGACGGCAAATACTATTCTTATTTTGGAATAGCTCCGATATTAAACGTATATCTGCCGCATTACTTTCTCAGCGGCTCGTTTCCGTCCGAAAATACGGTAATATCCTTCTACGCGCTCTCCGCAGTGCTCTTCTCCGCCCTTTTTATGATCGCTTATGTCATAATATACGGAAAGAAGGTACCCGTATCCCTTCTTTGTCTCGGCATAGTCGCGCTGCTTTTCTCATCAAACATACTGTTGATGGCGCGCGGAGTCCAACATTTTTACTACATCGCCTCTATCGCCGGTATGGCGTATCTTGCGGAATTTTTATTCTTCACACTGCTCGCCGTCAATTCACGACATAAGCTCCGTCGCCCTGTATTCTTCGCGCTTGCCGGACTATCCTATGCAATGCTGTTCCTATCAAGGCTCAATATGGCACTGCTCACGGCATTTGCCGTCGTACCGATGCTAATCTTCGGCATAGGATACGCCCGTCCCGATATCGAGATCGGAAAAGACAAGCGCATTGAAAGAAGCACAAAGGGAAAGCTTGCCGATCTTTGTGCGCTCGGTGCTTTCGTTGCGGTCGCGCTCGTCTTTACATTTTGGTACAACAACGCACGTTTCGGAAGTCCGCTTGAATTCGGAGCCAAATATCAGCTCACCGTAAGCGACGTATCGAAGAACAAGCTTAATCCGGGTGGGATCCCCGGTGCATGGTACCATTACTTCCTTCAGCCGCTCGGTGTTTCGGGCAATTTCCCTAATTTTTCTCTGCTCTATTCAAATCTCTACAACTACGGAACCTACGTCTACGTTGACACGGGTATGGGACTCTTTTCTATCCCGCTCATGCTCGCACTATTCCTTGCACTTCCGATCATACTTGACAAAAAGAAAACGTCATTTGCAAAGAGCCTTGTATTGTCGCTTATTGCGGGGTTTCTTGTAATATCCTTTGTTAATTTCTGTCTCGGAGGTGTTATATTCAGATACACCTCGGATATGACCCTGCTTGCCGCGCTTATGTCGGTAATACTGATGTTCTCATTCAATGAAAGCGTGACAGAGGCAAACGGAGCGGCGGCAAGGGCTTGCCGTATCACGGAAGAAATACTGATGCTTATATCTATATTCGTTTGCTTCTCCGTCCTCGTTTCGATAAACGGAAACCTTGCAAGCTACGATGCGCGCGTCTTCGTCCGGCTGGCAGAGTTTTTCGGTCAATGATCGACAAAGCTCAACAAGCCATAAAGTAAAAATTCAAAACCGAAAGGATAAAATCGATGGAAAATGCAGAAATGACCAACCGCCGAGCATATCTCGATATTGTCGGCGCAGTTAAAAAATACGCGCTCACCTTCATTTCGGTGATTGCCGCGCTTATTTCATTCGGGATCTGCCTCTACTATATACTATATCCGTCTCAGGGTTATTTTCATTCGGACTGCACAGACTCGTTGCTATGGGCTAATGCAACGGTCGAGAGCGGCAAGGTCTTTGATGAGAATTTCAGATATGCCGCGATGCTCCCCTTCTCCTCGTCCCTCTGGTACATCCCTCTCATATCGGTGTTCGGTATGACGATGGATGTTCAGCTTGCGGGTATGGCAATATTTCTCGTGCTTTTCACGGCAGCGATCTACTTTATGTGCCGTAGCTTCGGATGGAGCATAGCCTCAAGCTGTGGTATGATATCGGCTCTTTTGCTCGGACTTTCGGGCAGTGACAAACTCAGAGAAATAATGTGGGGACACGTCATCTATTACAGCCTTGCGCTGATAGTGATATGTGTCGCACTCGGGCTTTGTCAAAGCCTTTCAAAAGATCTTGAGTCTGAAAAGATAAGTGCCTCGAAATCGATAATATTCGCTGCACTGATAGCTGTACTGTTCGCAGGTAATGCAACAAACGGCTTTCAGGTGATCGCGATCTCGACACTGCCCGTCATCGCTGCAATATTCGCAGAAAGATTTTTTGACGGCAAGACAAAACTGTTTTCAAAGAAAAATCTGCCCGCAGCCGCAAATCTTGTACTCATAGTCGTCGCTACCGCGCTCGGACTTGTTCTGCTTAAGATATTGAAGGGCGACAAGATCGCAAATTATACCTCGATATATTCGACCTTCTCGGGCGTTTCCGATTGGTATGGCAATTTTGCAAACTTTTTTGAAGACTATCTTACGCTTATCGGCGTAAACGCCTCGAGGGGCTCTGAGCTGTTCAGCAAAGAATCCATCCCTTACCTCATTCGTATGGTAGGCGGCGCGCTCATATTAGTACTCCCCGCAGTCAGACTTTGCACCTACAAGTCGATAAGGGAACGCAGTACAAAGATACTGCTTTGGACACACATAGCTATGAGCGCCGTGATTATGGTTGGCTTTATCTGCGGCAGACTTTCCAACGCAAATTGGCGTCTTACTCCTATGGTGGGAACCGCTATTATGTCTACTGTTGCGATAATAAGAGAATTTTTCGGAGATCTTAAGGAGCATCCCGTGGAATTCAGACTTGCGGCAGTGCTGTGTTCCGTCCTCGTGCTCGTGTGCGCGGTAAATGCCGCCGAGATACGCAAAATGCCGAAGGATTACGGTCAGGACAATTATCTGCACGTACTCGCCTCCGATCTTGAAGAAAGAGGACTTGAATACGGATACGCTACCTTCTGGCGTTCTCAGGCAATAACCGTCATCTCCGACTCAAAGGTAAAATGCCGCGAAACACTCGTCAACAGCAACGGTATAATCACCGACTACTATCAGTCCTCAAGGCTCTGGTACGAGGATCAGCCGGGCATTGACAAATATTTTGTGATCCTTTCGGCGTCGGAATATGAAACCGCACAGGAAACGGCTCATTGGGACGCGATCACATCGGACGGAAGTCTCGTGGAGCAATTTACATCGGGCGGATGCTATGTGTTCGTATTCAACAGAAATATCATCTTAAAGGGTGAATTCAACGGATAAGGCGGCTCGGACTATGAAATTTCACGGAATTGAAAAATTTTCCCTGGTCGATTACGACGGATACACCGCCTGTACCCTGTTTACGGGGGGATGCAACTACCGTTGCCCGTTTTGCCAAAACGCCGCGCTTGTTTTGGCTCCCGACTCGGAGCCGACTGTTGACAATGCTTATATCGAAGAATATCTTCGCCGCCGTATCGGTATACTTGACGCGGTCTGTATAACGGGCGGCGAGCCCACGCTCTATTCCGGACTTCCCGATTTTATAAAGTTCGTCAGATCCCTTGGCTACAAGATCAAATTAGATACCAACGGTACGTCTCCGAAAATGCTCAAGGAGCTTGTAAACGGCGGACTTTTGGATTACGTCGCTATGGATATCAAAAATTCACCCGATATGTATCCGTTTACCACCGGCACACGGGATGCACACATCGATCAAGTCGTCGAAAGCGCAAAATTTCTCATAGACGCTTACAAAAGCCGTATCGTTGATATCGAATTCAGGACCACGTTGGTCAAAGGTCATCACACCGAGGACGATATGCTGATAATAGGCAAATGGCTCGAGGGCGCACCGAGATATTTTCTTCAAAAATTCGAAGATAAGCACAACTGCATATCCTCTTCCCCGCTCGCTCCGATCGAAAAGAATGAGGCGGAAGGCTTTGCAAGGATACTGAATGAGTTTATCCCCATCGTCAAAATGCGAGGGTATTCGGAATAAAACTTATATTGATAAAAAGACGCTGCACACGGCAACGTCTTTTTTGCTTGTTCTGTTTTTATTGCGTTTTTGTTCTGGTTTTATCGATACATCTGCTTTACGTATTCGCTTGCCGCGATAGCCGCTACCGAGCCGTCAGCGCAAGCAGTAGTAAGTTGTCTTACACTCTTTGTGCGGCAATCTCCTGCCGCAAACACGCCTCGGATATTAGTCTTACAGTTCTCCGACGTTGCAACGTAGCCGCCGTTAAGTTCAATGCCACCAAGAAATTCATTTTGAGGCTCGCGTCCCACCGCGATAAAAAGTCCGTCCACGTCAATCACACGCGGTTCGGCGCCTTCAACAGTATGCTCTACTTTGATCCCACTGAGAGAGGTATCGCCGATCAGCTCGGTCACACGACTGTTGGTTACAAACTCTATGTTGTCCTTTGCCTTGGCAAGCTCAAGCTTCGCACTCTCACACCTGAAGGAATCCCTTCTGTGGACAAGGTATACCTTACTGCAATACTCGGAAAGATACAGAGCGTCGTCAATTGCCGAATTGCCTCCTCCGGAAACAGCGACCGCGCGTCCCTTAAAGAATGCTCCGTCACACACGGCACAATACGACACGCCCGAACCCGTAAGCTCTTCTTCGCGTTCCACTCCGAGCCTGCGGCAACGCGCGCCCGTAGCAACTATAACGCTCTTGGCTCTGATCTCGCCGCCGGTGGTCAAAAGCACCTTTATATCGCCGTCAAGCTTTGCCTCGGTAACAGCCTCAAATTCAAATGCCGCTCCAAGTGCCTCCGCCTGCTCGTAAAACGAAAGCGCAAGATCCATACCCGAAATGCTCTTAAATCCCGGATAATTCTCGACCTCGGCGGCGGATGATATCTGACCGCCTATGCTCGCACCTTCTATAACAACGGTATCGTGACCCGCGCGAAGCGCGTATATTGCGGCGGTAAGCCCCGCAGGGCCTGCGCCGATGATCGCTATATCATAGATGTGCTCTGACATCACACTTGCTCCTCAATAAATTTTCTCACGTTGGAAAGATTTACATATTTTCCCGCAAGCTCTCCGTTCTCATCAAAGACGAGAAGCGTCGGAGCCTGCTTGATCTCGAATCTGTCTGCAAATTCAGCATCCTCGCTTCCGTTTACAACGTCATACGCAAGTCCCTTCGAGTCAAGGAATCTCTTTGCCATAGCGCAATTCGGGCACTTGGTCGCCGTAACGAGCACAAGACGGGCTGAAGTCGCGGCAACTGCGCTTTCGGTCGCTTTCTCTTCTTCGCAGCAAGTGCAGGCCTCTGCCTTTGCAGTGCTTTCAAACGGAGTATTGACTGCATCCGTGACGTTATATACACGTCTTTCGTTAAACTCTTCGCGCTTGCCGTCGTTCCAATTCTGTACGGGACGATAATATCCCGTGATACGGCTGTATACTTCAGCGGGCTTTCCGCATTTGGGACAGGTAAAGTGCTCACCTGCTATATATCCGTGATCTCCGCAGACTGTATAAGTGGGCGAGAGAGTGTAATAAGGCAGCTTGTAGTTCTCGGCTATCTTGCGGACAAGATTTGCCGCCGATCTCCAATCCGGGAGCTTCTGTCCGAGGAATGCGTGGAATACCGTTCCCGAGGTATAGAGGGTCTGAAGCTCATCCTGAATATCCAGAGCCGCGAATATATCATCCGTGAAATCTACGGGAAGGTGCGAGCTGTTGGTGTAGTAAGGCGCACCGTCCTTGCCCTCGCTTGCCGTGATTATGTCGGGATATCTCTTCTTGTCGTGCTTTGCAAAACGGTAGGTCGTGGATTCCGCCGGAGTTGCCTCGAGGTTAAAGAGTGCCTCGTATTTCTGCTGATATACCTTAAGCCGTTCTCTCATATAGTTAAGAACATCCTTCGTGAACGCCTGAGCCTTTTCATCGGTAAGATCCTGTCTTATCCACTTAGCGTTAAGGCACGCCTCATTCATACCGACAAGTCCTATCGTCGAGAAATGATTCTCAAAGGTACCGAGATAACGCTTTGTATAAGGATAAAGTCCCTCGTTGAGAAGCTTTGTTACGATATCGCGCTTGATCTTAAGTGAACGGGCGGAGATATCCATAAGATGCGTAAGACGGTGATAGAAATCCTCCTCATTCTCCGAAAGATATGCGATACGGGGCATATTGAGCGTTACGACGCCGATCGAGCCCGTGCTTTCACCGCTTCCGAAGAAGCCGCCAGATTTCTTTCGGAGCTCGCGAAGGTCAAGACGAAGTCTGCAACACATACTGCGGACATCACTCGGCTCCATATCGCTGTTTATATAGTTGGAAAAATAGGGAGTGCCGTACTTCGCGGTCATTTCAAAGAGCAGCTTGTTATTCTCCGTCTCGGACCAATCGAAGTCTCTTGTAATGGAATATGTGGGTATCGGATATTGGAAGCCTCTGCCGTTGGCGTCGCCCTCGATCATTATCTCGATGAAGGCTTTATTTACCATAGCCATCTCCTCAACACAATCGCCGTATGTGAAGTCCTGCGGTTTTCCGCCGACGATAGCGGGAAGATTTGCAAGGTCTGCCGGTACGGTCCAATCGAGGGTTATATTAGTGAACGGAGCCTGTGTTCCCCATCTGCTCGGCGTATTTACACCGTAAATAAACGATTGAATGCACTGCTTTACTTCCTTATATGAAAGGTTGTCCGCCTTTACAAAGGGGGCAAGATATGTATCAAACGAAGAGAATGCCTGTGCGCCCGCCCACTCATTCTGCATAATACCGAGGAAGTTTACCATCTGGTTGCAGAGCGTCGAAAGGTGGGATGCGGGAGAAGAGGATATCTTACCCGGGATACCGCCAAGTCCTTCAACGATAAGCTGACGCAACGACCAACCGGCACAATAGCCCGTAAGCATAGAAAGATCGTGTATGTGTATGTCTGCATTTCGGTGCGCCTTCTCGATCTCGTCATCGTAGATCTCAGAGAGCCAATAGTTAGCCGTGATCGCACCCGAGTTTGAAAGGATAAGTCCTCCGACAGAATATGTGACCGTGCTGTTCTCTTTTACGCGCCAATCCGTAACCTTTACATAACTGTTGACTACCTCACTGTAATCAAGTATAGTCGACTTCATCTCGCGAACTCGCTCGCGCTGTCTGCGGTAAAGGATATATGCTTTTGCCACGTCGGCGTATCCTGCCTGAATGAGCACTACCTCAACACTGTCCTGTATATCTTCAACGGAAACAAGTCCGTCCTTTATTTTGGGTTGAAAATCCGCCGTAACTCTCAGTGCAAGCAGATCTATGACCTCGGGGGTATAGTTCTTTTCCACCGCATCGAATGCCTGAGTGATGGCGACCTTGATCTTTACTAAATCGAATTCTACAACATTTCCGTCTCTTTTGATAACACGATACATAAGCGTTTTCCTTTCGTCAATGATTTTTGTAATAATATATGTACGGTAAGGATATCCCGTCGGATCACGTCGATATCCCAATAAACTGTGAAACATATTATATCACAAACTTCTCGGCTTTGCAACTATATATTGTGATTTTTTTGCTCAGAAGCTCTATATTTAGTGATTTGCACAAATTTTGAACCCAAAATAATATCAAAGTAGACAACAGGCAAGTAATTATTATTTACTATCATTTTCCCCTGTCGGAACAAAAAAGCACTCGCTCCGAAACAGATCAAAAAAATACAAAAATATTTGTTTTTTTTGAAAAAAGGTATTGACAAGGCGGTTCTGTTGTGGTATAATTTTATACGTTGTCAAGGACGTTATCTTGACGACGGCAAAAAAGTGCTGGTGTGGCTCAATGGCAGAGCAGCTGATTTGTAATCAGCAGGTTGATGGTTCGACTCCGTTCACCAGCTCCATATGGGGGAATTCCCGAGCGGCCAAAGGGGGCAGACTGTAAATCTGTTGTCACTGACTTCGGTGGTCCGAATCCACCTTCCCCCATTTAAAAAGGACGTTTACCGGTAAGGTAAGCGTTCTTTTTCTTTTAAATTTTCATAAAGCTTTTGATAACAACACGGAGCCTTCACAATACGATCCGGCTCCGTGTTGTTATCAAGTTTATCAAAATAATATCAGAAAGTTGTCGTCTCACATGCGATCTCTTTTCCTCCGAGATCCGCGCTCATACGCAGTTTCTCGACAAGCGCGACGGTAGCCGCGGCGCTTTCGGGCGTATTGGTCTCATTTACAAACGAGGCATCCTCAATACTGCGAGCGAGATATCTGATCTCTTCAGCCATTCGATTTTTTGCGGGCAGCTCAAGCGAATACGGTGCTCCGTCATTGAGCGTCTTATCCATCGGATACACGGTAACGACGCCTCCGTCAAGGACTACCTCCGCCCTTTCAAATCCGACTCGATATTTCATCTCAAAGCTCTTTTTGCACCCCTCAAGCCAGCTTCCCGTGGCAACGACAACGGGAATATCCTTATATTTGAAGGTACTGTGTATCAGCTGCTTCGGCGTAACCGCGGATTGGGTAACGGCACTCACCGATTCCGGCTCTCCTAAGAGAAATCGGATCATATCAACATCGTGTATATGAAGGTCGAGCGGACAGTCGCCGCTTCTCTTCTCATCTCTGTACCATCCCTCAAATCCCCACTTGGGAAGTCCGCTGAGACGGTCAAAGAACATATACTTTACCGCTCCGAGCTCTCCGCTGTCTATGTAATCCTTAAGGCAGGTATACAGCGGCTCAAACCTCAAGCATTGACCAATCATAAGCTTTTTACCCGTCTCCTTGGAGGTGGATATCATTTTCCGACAGTCTTCAGACGAAAGCGACATAGGCTTTTCGCACAGAACGTGCTTGCCCGCCTTCATCATTTTTACGGCATACTCTGCGTGAAGGTACGTTGGCAGGCAAATATCTATCATATCAAGCTCTTCATTAGCGAGCATTTCGTCCACGTTCGTGTAGAGCTTTTGGCGGCTGAGGTCATACTTCCCCTTTCCCGTATCGAGATTTATAGCCTCTGCTTTTTTAAACTGCTCGGGATCTATATCGCACACCGCGACAAGCTCTACGCCGGCGTTTTCCTTGGCAAGCTGCTCATATCCTCTGAAATGTGATTTCGATATTCCTCCGAATCCGAGAAGTCCGACTCTTACGCTCATATTATCTTACCATCCTTTATTTTAGATCTGTTATACATCTTTTATCAAAGCTTACGCCTCAATATGAATATATCACAAAGCCTCGAAAAAGTCAATAGTAAATCTGCAAAGAAGGGAAAATCGGCATATTGCTTAAATGGTTTTATTCCGAAGAAAACTCAATTCCCTTCAAATCCAACCACAAACCCGTCGCGATCAGCCGAGCAGATATCTCCTCCGATCACGCGATTGCGGTAAACGAGTATGTTTGCGTAAACGGTTCCGTCGTAGCCCTTATAATTTGTGACTTCGTATGTATATCTTTTGACGGTCTTCTTCTTGTATTTCGCCAGATCGAGCCCCTGAGCGCGCTGTATCTCGTTATATCCGCCGAAGATCTTATCAAACTGTTCGGGAATAGTCACGTCGCGCACCTCGCAAGGTTCGTCGCTCGTTTCCCATCCAAATTGCTTTAAAAAATCGCGTCTGTCGTCGTTATCCTTGATCTTATCGTAGTTGATCGAGACCTCCGTGCCACCCGCATTTGCGGTAATGGAATCGTCGTATTCGGGAACGAAGGCTATCAAGGTTATAAGCGCCACGAGTGCCACGCACAAAACGCCGAAAAATTTCACCGTGCTCGCACGAAGAGAGTAAATAAACATAAAAAATACCTCCGCTGTTTTATAATGCAATTCAATTATCCGAGTATCTACTGCATTATATTACGTTGCGAGGTATTTTATTACATTTTGATCTCTATATTCAAGTATTGTTTGATCCGCGCATCCCTTGTCACTTCGGAAGCGCCAGATCGTAATTTTTCTTGTTCCTGTGCGAATATACGCTGTGCGCCATCGCCATAATGATATTTATCGCAAGTATCGATGAGCCTCCCGCGCTCAGGAACGGCAAGGTTATTCCTATGACGGGAAGCATAGCAAGACACATCCCGATGTTTTCGGTCGCCTGTACTATTACCATTGCCGCGATACCGATACAGATATAAGTCCCGTAATCCTTGGACGCCATATGCGCTATCATAACGAGCCGTATAACCATTATCACCAAAAGAGATATCAAAACGAAAGCGCCGACAAAGCCGAACTTTTCGCAAAAAGTGGCAAAGAAGAAGTCGGATTCCGAAACGGGAAGCTCGTGATATATACTTCCGCCGTTGAGCCCTGCGCCGAAAAATCCGCCGCTCTGGATCGCCTTTTTGCTGAGAAGCGGTTGAAATCCCTTGTCGAGCGGATCAAGCTCAGGTCTGAAACCGACTATGATCCTGTCCTGCTGATAAGGCTTGAGCAACGGCCATATATATGGCACCGCAACTCCTATTACCAACAGTCCGCCGGCGAAGTATAAAGGAGACAGACCCGCACAGAAAAGCATAACAAGCATAATACCAACATAAACGAGCGCCACACCGAGGTCACCCGAAAGCACGATAAGTCCTATTATAGACATAGCATGAAGTCCGAGCCAAAGCAGTGTGAGCGGATGGTTTATCTTGTTCTTCACTCGGTACAGGTGGTAGGAAAAGGTCACGATAAACGAAGCCTTAACAAATTCCGAGGGCTGAACGGTAAGTCCGCCAAGAAATTTGAACTCTATCCAGCTCTTATTGCTTCCGACCTCGGATCCAAAGAGCAGAACGACAGTCAAAAGACCGTAAGAGAGCAACAAAAACATAGGCCAGAGCTTTTCCACGAGAAACTGATACTCAAGATTGGCAATTATGAGCGTAGCGGCAAGACCTGCGACCGTCATAGCTGCCTGCATCACAAATGCTCTCGAACCGAAGTCATCCCTTCCGCCGTAAAGCGTAAGGACGCTGATCGCCGAAAGCGAGAGCGTGCAACCGAGCAGTATGGGGTCAAGATGCTTGAACATATTAAAAATAAACTCTGTTATTCTTTTCATCCTTCGCTCTTTCTTCCTCTTACACTTTTTTGTACTCTCAAAGTATCAAACGTATCCGCATATCCACATATGAGCCGTGACCGCACCCTACCCAAAACACCGGTGACAGCCACTGTGTAAATTATATCACGCAAGGCAGTATTTGTCAAGACAGACCGCTCATTGGCGCAAAATATCGGATATGTTTTCCCTTTTGAATCTTTTTAAATAAGGAAGGATGAAAAAAGCCAAAAAAGGCAAAGGCTCCTCTCGCGTTGCGAACAAGGCATTTGTGAAAAATGTACATTTTCAAAATCTCAAGGCAGACTTTTAGAGGCATTATTACAGAAAATGATAAAATTTAATCAAAGTACTTGTTTTTTTTCGGAAAATGAGGTAAAATATATCGTGGAGATGAATGGGCTATTCCATATGCTCCGAACTTTGCGCAAAAAAACGTAGGTTCAAGAAAAAGAAAATCAAAAAAATTAATTAAATAAACGGAGGATTTTTACTATGTCAGTAAAAGTTGCTATTAACGGCTTTGGCCGTATCGGCCGTCTCGCATTCAGACAGATGTTTGGTGCAGAGGGCTACGAAATCGTTGCTATCAACGACCTTACAAGCCCCGCTATGCTTGCTCACCTTCTCAAGTACGACTCTGCACAGGGCAGATA
>CAYYND010000030.1:0-19706 GCA_964472845.1 uncultured Lachnospiraceae bacterium
GCGTTTGATACTGTCATATAAGAGGAACCTCCGAACTGAATATTGTTTTTTATTGTTATCGAATAAGGGCTTCAACGCTCAATGCGTCTGTGACGGGAAGGTCCGACTCGACGATCCCCATCTTATATTTTACTCTATTTGATGCGTTTTGTAAATATGTAAAATGTTAAGTTTCTAAAAAATATAAGATTTCTATAACATTTTTTTACTTATTTTATAGCATTTACAGCATTTTTACCGCATTGGAGAAAAAGGCAAAGGCAGATCAAAGCTTTTTCAACTTTGCGTAAGTCCCCATCAGCTTCTTTATTCCTACGTTATCAAACATAATTTCATAGATAACATCAGCTCCGACGGGATTTACCGAAAGTATATCCCCTTCTCCGAAAGAGATATGGCTGACCCTATCCCCTACATTAAGTTTTTCAACTTTCGTCGCCGCAGGCTTTGACGCCTTAGGCATACCGTAATCCGCATATTTGCTTCTTGCTGCGCTCTCGCTCTTCTGAGAGACGTAAGGTGAGTGCTCGGAAGCGCGGTAGCCGTAACTCTCATGGTTCCATCCACCCGACGATCCGACATCCGTTGTGCGTGCCCCCGCATTTTCCTGCTTTGTCACGTCTATATATTCATTCGGGATCTCCGCAAGAAATCTCGACGGAGGATTGTACGTTGTTCTTCCGTAAAGAAGTCTGGATTCTGCCGAAAGTATATACAGTTCTTTCTTCGCGCGCGTTATTGCAACATACGCCAAACGGCGCTCCTCCTCGATAGCGGCAGGACCTTCCATGACCGTCTGAAGCCCCGGAAAGATACCGTCCTCCATTCCCGGGATGAATACGACAGGAAATTCAAGTCCCTTTGAGCTGTGCACCGTCATCATAACGACCGCATCTGCCGTCTCATCATACTTATCGACATCAGCAACAAGCGCGTTATCCTCAAGGAATCCCGTAAGCGACGGCTCATCCGTGCTCTTCATATAATCTATAACACCCGAAACAAATTCGTCGAGGTTGTCAAGTCTGTCCTTTTCCTCCTCGCCTTTCTCTTCTATGGAACGGCGGTAGCCCGATCGCTCCATAGTTTCCCTGACCAGAACATCCAAGGGCTCATTCTGCATCATAAAAGTAAGTTCGTTTATAAGCGATGCGAATTCAAGAAGTTGCTTTGAACCTCTCGCAAGCGCTATATACCTTTGACAATTTTCTATGACTTCAAACATAGAGATGCCTTCGGCATCCGCTATCTCGGCTATCGCCTCTATGGTAGTATTTCCGATCTTACGCTTTGGCTTGTTGATTATTCTCTTGAGGCGTTCGCGATCTGAATGGTTACATATAAGTTGAAGATATGCTGTGATATCTCTTATCTCCTCGCGGTCGTTAAAACGAGTTCCGCCGAGCATACGGTACGGTATGCCGCTTTTGGCAAATGCACGCTCTATCGTGCTCGACTGTGCGTTCGTCCTGTAAAGGATGGCATAGTCTCTGAATTCGTGAGCTCCCGAACGAACCTGCCGCCTTATTATGTCAAGAATATACCTTGCTTCCCCGTTCTGATCGTCAAGACGGCGTACGGTTATCTTATCTCCACCGCCTCTCTCCGTCCAAAGCGTCTTTGCGTGTCTGCCCGTGTTGTGCTTAATTATCCCGTTCGCCGCACCGAGAATGACGTCTGTCGATCGATAATTTTGTTCAAGCCTTATGACCTTGGCATCGGGATAATGCTTATCGAAATTAAGAATATTCTCGATAGTTGCGCCTCTGAACCTGTATATACTCTGATCATCGTCTCCGACAACCATAAGATTTCTGTATCCGTTTGACAGAAGCTCGGTAAGGATGAGCTGTGCCTTGTTCGTATCCTGAAATTCATCGACCGAAACATACTTGAATTTTCTCTGATAGTATGCTCTGACCTCTTCAAAATCTCGCAGAAGGAAGACGGTCTGCATTATGATATCGTCAAAATCCATAGCATTGGAGTCTGTAAGGCGTTGCTGATAGACTGTATATACTCTGTGGATCAGCTTAGCTTTATGATCGGTAGAATTGAAGGTGTTCGCGTATTCGTCAGGTGTAAGCAACTGTTCCTTGGCGCGGCTTATGGCGTTGATGGCGGATTTTACCGGAAGCACCTTCTCGTCTATATTACATTCTTTTATCACGTTGGTGATTGCTTTTTTTGTATCATCGGTGTCATATATGGTAAACCCCGACTTGTATCCGAGTTTTTCGGCGTGTGCGCGTAGTATTCTGACACACACCGAGTGGAAGGTTCCCGCCCAAACGTCTTTTGCTATGCTGTCATCTTCAAGCTCCGTGCAGAGTCTTGATTTGATCTCGTTTGCCGCCTTGTTCGTGAAGGTGATGGCGAGCACCTGCCACGGAGGACACGGATCGGAAGCAAATCCGCAAAGAAATGCCGGCTCGGGCTTCTCCTGCGCTTTGGCGAACTGCTCAAAAAAAGAGACGGTCTCCTCGTTCATATCCATACTGCGCGGAATATCGTCGGAATAGTAAGCATTTCCGTATCTTATTATAAACGCTATTCTTTTAACGAGCACCGTAGTCTTGCCGCTGCCCGCTCCCGCGAGTATCAGCAAGGGATTATTCACCGTAAATACGGCGCTCCTCTGCTCGGGATTCAAATATGCGTAAGCTTTCTCAAATATCTCACGCTTGGCACTCAAAAATCTTTTTTCGTATGTATTCATATATGGGGTCCTTTATGATTTTAGTATCCGCAACACAGGGCCACTGCAAATATGCAGCAGCCCCATATCGATATTCTGTCTTAACGCGCAAAGGTCATCTCTGCTCGTTCTGCTCGTTCTGCTTATTTTGGGCGTTTTTGTGGTTCTGCTTGTTCTGGCTGTTCTGATTATTCTGATTCTGCTGATTCTGCTTGTTCTGGCTATTCTGGTTATTCTGCATAATTGTGATCTCCTTTAATATTTAGATTACTGTTACACGTGTAAATCAAGTTACACGCATAAGTATTATCACAATCGTGCCGTATTATTCAGATAATGTCCAAGTACGCGCCTCAGTCAAGAATATAACGCTGATCAACGAAATAAAGTATATCCGAGATCGCACTGATAAACGACGCGGCAAATGCTATTGCAAATATAAGATCGATAAACCAAATACTTCCCGGTATCACCCGTTGCATCATAGGAGCGAGGAGCGGATGCGCTTCGATGAAGCTGCTCGGGAGGAATGTGTTTATAGTCTGATACTGTTTGAAGCAATCATACGCTACGGCTGTGACCGCACTGAGCACCGCAAATACCCCTGTTCTTTTGAGAGAGCCCTGCAATTCTTTGCGGAGCACACCTTGCTGATCGTTGAAAAATTCGCTGTCCGTATTATGCGTAATGTAGCCGCAGTGCCCTTTTATTATGTCGGAAAGCGCACGTGCAACAAGCACGAATGCCGCCACGAACAAAAGGCTTTCGACAGCAGTAGAGACACGCATCAACGTGTAAGTGTCGTACGCGTCGGGATTTCTGAACATAGTTTCAAATGTCTCGTAAACGACATTGTAATAGGCGTTCACGTAAGACGCAACAACGCTTACGCATCCGTAAACCGAAAGCGCGGCGACCGCAGAGATATATCTGCTCCTTGTGATATATTTACGAAGCAAACAGATAGCCGCTATACCCGCAACGGCAAATAAAACGTCGGGTATCACGTTGTAGTAATTTATATAAAAATCTATCGCGAAGATAGCGGCAACCTTCAGCCAGAATAATGCAAAATGCAGTTTTCTCCTGACGAACAAGCCCTCTCTTACGAGCACCTTCGTTCTGTAACTATCCCGAAGCCTATCCATAAATTCACTGTCCTTGATTATAAGGACGAGATAGCGCACGAATCCGACAAGCCAAACGATGCCTATTATGATCATAAGCACGATAGCCATCATTCTCAAAAGACCGATATAATCGTAAAGATCCATCGTATGCTTGCTCTCGTCGTACATCGTACTTGTAAGCACACTGAACTCTGGAAGTACCGAAAGGAAGGATTTTGCAAACAGGAAAAAGACCGTTAATGAGTAGGTACGTTCGGTAATGTTCTTAAGATGTACACGTCTTTTATCCTTGCGACGTCGGCAACTCGACGGAAAACGATACAGAAACGCCGCAGAGCCGTCGTTTCGCGATGAAAGATAGGTCAAACCGTCAAAAAAGTGTTTGAATGCCGGCAAAAGAAGCACGAGCTCTATGACCCCAAACACACAGGGATAAAGAAGCATCGAATATGGACGCATATATGGATCGTTAAGCCCGAAAAGCATAAATACCGACAAAAGTTTTGCAATGCTCACAAATATCATAAGCTTGAATCGCTTTTTTGCCTCATCAAAATGATCGTTGAGATCCGCAAGTACTGTAAGCCCGTAATTTATCAGCATATATCCGATAAAATCCGGAACAAGATCTATAACGGCAAGATCCGGATTGAACAGGAAAAACGATGAGGCTATGATACATCCGAGTCCAAGGCTTTTCTTGACTCTCGGCTTACGTACGGCACTGCCGCCCGACTCAACATTCATCTCTCTCATATTTTTCATACGCAAGTCATTCCTTTCGTGATCTTCAGAATTTATCATTTCAACAAGCACGGAATATGGTCACACAGACCGCAAGATCTATTTCTTCCGTTTGCTTTTCTGATTTTTCTTTTTCCGACGCCTGTCTCTGCTCTCTTTAAAGAGCGCAACATTTTCATCAGCCGCCTTTTGCTCACGCCTTGCCGTTTCCTCTCGAAAACGATTGATAAATTCAAACCTCGATCTCTTAAGCGGCATATCCTCGTCTCCCGCCGGGCATATATACATATAGCAGGAATATATGAGGACAAGATCGAGCACCGCCCAAAGTAATCTGGCAAGCAAAAGAAACATCAGTATGCCCGATTTTACATCGTTCGGCATATTCAGCGGCAACATCCACAGAAGCGCGAACAGGTAATACATAGTCGTTATGACCATATTTCTTTGAGCGGCATTGCTCTGCCGCGAAAGCTCAAGATCCGAGGCAATGCTCTTTACCGCAAGCAAAAGAAATATGTGAAATACTGCGCATGAAAGATATTCGAGCACCTCGAATACGGTATATACCGTACCTTCAAACATACCGAGCCCCATACCGAACAGCTCGTTCGCAAGTCCGCAGCTCATATAAAGCTTCACCGCCGCAAAAACAAACAACGGATAGCTCGCATAAGCGAACTTCTCATTATGTCGCATCAACATCGAAATGCCGTGCCACATAAAAAAGCATCCGAGCAATACGATGCCGTGACTGTATTTCGTAAAGCTCATCATATATGACATAACATAGCCGATAAACAGCCATCCGAATCCCATTGCTTACTCCTTCTTCTATTGCAGATTTATTATTCGATCAAAAATCAAATTAAAGGTTTACAAATCAATTGATTTTGTTGCCGTTGGCTCCACAGCAGTTTTTGTATTTTTTGCCCGATCCGCAGGGACAGGGATCGTTTCTGCCGACCTTTGCCGTCGATCTTACGACGGTCTTTTTCTTCGGCTCCGTCGTGCCGTCCTCACCCGTATCAAGGGGCTTTGCTATCTGAACACGCTCGATAGTCTGCGCTCTCGGAACTACGGAAAGTATCTTTCTTACCGTATTTTCCTTTATCTCCTCGACCATACTGTCGAACATTTCGGCACCTTGGATCCTATACTCGTTAACGGGGTCACGCTGAGCATATGCCTGAAGACCGATGCTTCCCTTAAGATCATCCATAGCGTCGATATGCTCCATCCAAGCGCGGTCAACGCTCTCAAGCAGGACCGCCCGCTCGACCTCTCTGAATCTGTCGGCACCGAAAAGCGTCTCCTTATCGGCATATATTCTGAATGCGCGGTCCGTAAGGGTATCTATTATCTCGCTCTGCTTAAGCTTTGCAAGGGCTTCCGCGGAATAGTTAAAGTCGTCGGAAACGCAGAGATAGCCGAGGAAATGCGCGCGTATTGCCTCAAGGCTCCAATCCGAAGGATCTTCTCCCGCGGTGGCAGATCTTACCACACTTTCTATTTCCGAGCTTATCATTCCCTTTACGGTAGCACTTATATCTTCACCATTAAGTACCTGCGCACGCTGACCGTAAATGATATTTCTCTGCTGATTCATAACATCGTCGTACGTCAAAACGTTCTTACGGCGTTTAAAGTTCTGATCCTCGATACGCTTCTGCGCGGATTCGATCTGATTTGAAAGTATTCTCGCGTCGATCGGCGTATCGTCATCAAGCCCGAGCGCGTCAACAAGACCGAAGATCTTCTCACTTCCGAAAAGTCTCATAAGATCATCCTCAAGAGAGATAAAGAATTTTGATTCTCCCGGGTCGCCCTGACGTCCGGAACGACCTCTGAGCTGATTGTCTATACGCCTGTTTTCGTGACGCTCGGTGCCAAGGATATAAAGTCCTCCCGCTTGCCTTACCTTTTCCGCCTCGGGAGCTATCTCTTTCTTAAATCTCGAATAAAGCTCGGAGAAGGTCTTTCTTGCCTCTATGATCTGCTCGTCATCCGTGTGTGCCGATCCGTTGGACTCGGCGATGATATCCTCGGGGATACCCATCTTACGCATCTCGGATTTTGCCATATACTCGGGGTTACCTCCGAGCATAATATCCGTTCCTCGTCCTGCCATATTTGTCGATATCGTAACAGCACCGAATTTACCTGCCTGAGCAACTATCTCCGCCTCCATCGCGTGATACTTTGCGTTAAGAACGGTATGCTTTATACCTTCCTTTTTGAGTCTCGAAGAAAGCTCTTCTGATTTATCTATCGAAATAGTACCGACAAGCACGGGCTGTCCCTTTTCGTTACATTCTTTTATCTTATCGACGATGGCGTTGTATTTTCCTTTTATGCTCTTATAGACTGCATCCGGGTGATCTGCTCTTATCATGGGCATATTGGTCGGAACCTCGACGACGTCAAGCGAATATATTTCCCTGAACTCATTTTCTTCCGTAAGTGCCGTACCCGTCATACCCGAAAGCTTTTTGTACATTCTGAAATAGTTTTGGAAGGTAATGGTGGCAAGCGTCTTGTTCTCTCTTTCGATCTTAACGCCTTCCTTTGCCTCTAGCGCCTGATGAAGTCCGTTTGAATACCTTCTTCCCGGCATAATACGTCCCGTAAATGAATCTACTATCATAACGCCCTGCTCGTTGACTACGTAATCAACGTCTCGGTGCATAGAACCGTACGCCTTTATCGACTGATTTATATGGTGATAGAGAGTTGAGTTTTCGGGATCGGTAAGATGCTCAAGTCCAAAATATTCCTCAGCCTTTCTTGCACCGTTTTCGGTAAGTATGACCTGATTTGCCTTTTCGTCGACGATGTAATCGGCATCCTCGGATATTGTGTCGATCTCTTCTTTATCGTCGATCTTCTTGATAACGAATTTTTTGAGTCTGCGAACGAACTTGTCCACTTTCTCATAAAGATCCGTAGATTCCTCGCCCGCTCCCGAAATGATAAGAGGTGTTCTCGCCTCGTCTATCAGTATGGAGTCGACCTCGTCTACTATGGCAAAGGCGTGACCGCGCTGGACCATATTTTTCTTGTATACTACCATATTGTCACGAAGATAGTCAAACCCCAGCTCGTTATTCGTTCCGTATACGATATCGCAGTTATAAGCCGCCTGCTTCTCCGACGAGGTCTGATCGTGGATAACGAGACCCGTGGTAAGTCCCATAAATCCGTAGACCCTGCCCATCTCTTCGCTGTCGCGGCGAGCAAGATATTCGTTTACGGTAACTATGTGAACCCCCTCACCGTTGAGAGCGTTGAGATACGCAGGCATAGTCGCAACGAGAGTCTTTCCCTCGCCCGTCTTCATCTCGGCGATCCTCCCTTGATGCAAAACTATTCCACCTATGAGCTGAACGCGGAACGGACGCTTTCCGAGCACTCGGTCCGCCGCCTCTCTGACCGCCGCAAAGGCATCGACAAGTATATCGTCAAGTGTCTCTCCGTTTGCGAGCCGCGCCTTAAGAGCAGGTGTGACCGCGGCAAGCTCACCGTCCGACATAGCCTTATATTTATCGGCAAGTGCCTCTATCTCATCAACGGTACCCATAAGCTTTTTTATTTGTCTTTGGCTGTAAGTACCGAACATTTTAGTAAACAATCCCATTGAATTAGTCCTCCGACTCAAAAATATCCAAAAATATAAACAGATACGTATATTATACTACATTTCAAAGCATAATGCCATAAAATTTTGTAAATTTTATTCTTTCTTTTCTAATTGTACTTGAAATTTTACAAAATTAATAATATAATAAAGTTCGCAAAGGAGCTCGGCTCCGAAAAATACTGCAAAAGGTTTAAGATAAGCTTCAAATGAATAAGATAAATATCGTACTTCTCGAGCCCGAGATACCGCAAAACACGGGTAATATTGCAAGGACGTGCGCCGCGACGGGTGCTTCCCTGCACCTTATACGCCCTCTCGGGTTTGAGATAGATGACAGAAAGCTCAAACGTGCCGGGCTTGACTATTGGGACAAGCTCGATATAAGCTACTATGACGGGATAGACGATTTCAATACCAAAAATCCCGACGCGGTGATATATTATTTTACGACCAAAGCGCCGCATTGCTATGCCGAAATAAAATATCCCGAGAATGTGTACATTATGTTCGGAAAAGAATCGCGCGGACTCCCCGAAGAACTGTTGCTCGCGCACAAGGATAACTGTGTGCGGATACCGATGAGGGACACGCTCAGATCCCTCAACCTTTCAAACTCGGTAGCCATAGCGGTCTACGAGATATTGAGGCAACAAGATTTCAACGGCTTACGAGAGGACGGGCAACTGACAAAATACTCTTGGGACTGAACGCAGAAACCAATCACAGAGGATCGCATAAATGAATAACACAGAAATAAAAGCAAACAATAAAAAGGCACTCATAGCCATGAGCGGCGGCGTTGACAGTGCCGTATCTGCGCTCTTGGCTCTTGCTGACGGGTACAGCTGCCTTGGGGTAACGATGGATCTTTCCCAAAGGAAGAGCTCGGACAATCTATGCTGCACTTCGCAGGATATACTCGATGCCGCCGACGTGTGCAAAAAGCTCGGCATCGACCACACGGTACTTGCCCTCGGAGAAGAATTCCGCAGATATGTTATCTCATACTTTGTCGAAGCATACATCAAAGGCGAAACACCCAACCCTTGCGTAGTGTGCAACAAGCATCTAAAATTCGGAAGTCTGCTCGAATATGCGTCGAAATCAGGATGTGATACGGTAGTTACGGGACATTACGCAAGTGTAAAGAAGTATTCCGATCGCTATCTTCTGTGCCGTGCGAAGGACACCGGAAAAGATCAAAGCTATGTACTGTGGACCTTGACTCAGGATCAGCTGGCTCACACATTCTTCCCTCTCGGCGCATACGCAAAGGAAGAGGTAAGACGCATCGCCGAATCTCACGGCTTTGTCAATGCACACAAACACGACAGTCAAGATATATGCTTCATTCCCGACGGCGATTACGTATCTTTTATAGAAAGGTATTGCGGCCGTGGATTTGACAAGGGAGATTTTACAGATACCGAGGGAAATGTGCTCGGACATCACGACGGGATCGTAAGGTACACTCCCGGACAGCGCAAGGGACTCGGAATAGCCTTCGGCAGACCTATGTATGTCAAATCCAAAGACGCCGCAAAAAACACGGTAACTCTTTCTTCAAACGAAGAGCTGTTCTCCGATCGTCTGACGGTTAAAAATATCAATTTGATCGCGCTTGACCGCATAGATGCGCCGTTGCACGTCGAAGCAAAAATAAGATACAATCACAAGGCAAGCCCCGCAACCGTCATACAGACCGACAAAGATCGGCTTGAAATAGTATTTGGTACACCGCAAAGGGCGATAGCTCCGGGGCAGTCTGCCGTACTCTACGACGGGGACGTAGTAATCGGAGGCGGGATAATAGAGTGATCCCATTCACCGAGTCGCTGTCGTTCGCCAAACATCAAGCAGGTTCTCTTTACTAAAATGTCCGCGGCAATTAAATAAACCGCATACAAATACATCGACCGCCCGCAGATCAACTCTGCAGACGGTCGTTTTGATATTAATGATCAATAGTCGGTATGCTTTCCGCCGAGAGTTATACTGTATCCCTCGGGCATAGCAGCCCTCTCCTCTTCAAACGTATTTATATGATCGTCCAAAGTCGGATAATATGAATATTTCTCCTGACGTGCGGGACTTTCCATTTTCCTGTCGTCTATGACCGTACTGCAATCGCTTGCCATATGTGCGTCAAGCAATGTCTTAAGCTCCATAACCCTCGGGTTCTTCTCGTCGTATTTGTTTACCGTCTCGGGGAAGCTGTCAAAGTAGAAATACTTATCCCCTATTGCGGAATACACGAGCTTATCGTATCCCGATGCCACCATATACGTACCTGTCGTTCCGTTAGCATACTGAGAATAAACGACATCGTGCTTTTGCTCAAACAGATCCACTCCGTCATACTCACCTCTGTCATAAGGAATATCCGCAAGCGAGAGCAGAGTCGGAGCAAGATCAACAAGAGATGCAGCATCGTGACGGATCTCGTGATCCTTTCCGGGAACTTTGATAATAAACGGAATATTGGCTGCGCCGTCAAGCATAGTGCGCTTACCCATCGAACCGTAATCTCCCATCAGATCGCCGTGATCAGACGAGAATACTATGACAGTATCATCGTACATTCCGCGTCGCTTAAGCTCGGCGACTATACGTCCGATCTGATAGTCCACAAAGGATATGCAAGCGTAATAGTGCTGATTGAGGAGCTCGAGCCTTCTCGGAGATATGCCTATCGCGTCAAGTGTATACTTGTTGCGAAGCAGATCCGCATACGATTCAAAATCTTCCGGCACGAATGCGCGACGGATCGGCTCTCTGTACATTTTGTTCCACGGAGCAGGCGGAGCGAACGGCGGATGAGGATGTATGAACGAGGCTACCATAAATACAGGCTCCTCGTCGGGATCGCAATTCTCAAGGAACTCGACGCATCTGTCACCTACCCACTGCGTAGGATGAGCCGATGCGGGAAGTTGAGAAACCTGAGGTATGTAATAGAGCTCGCTCCTCTGACCGTTATAGTCAAATACATCTTTGTACGGAGAATTTTTCAGCCATATAGTGTAGTCATCGTGTTTCGGATCCGCCATTTCCTCTTGAGAGAGTCTTTTGCGGAATCCGAGCGGCGAATACAGATCGTGGTTGTAGTGCATTTTTCCCACGCAGATGCTGTTATATCCCGCTTTTGTGAATTCGGAATAGAATCCCTCTCCCTTATATTCCATCGATTTATTGTTCGTATTGTTGCCCGTACGCGCGCAATACTGTCCTGCAAGCATAGAAAGTCTGGCGGGCACACAAACCGGCGACGGAGTATAGCAACGGTCAAAGCATACCGCCTCGTTTGCTATTGCATCAAGCGCGGGGGTAATTATCTGATCGTTTCCGAGTGCGTGAATGGTATCACGCCGTTGCTGATCCGTAAAAATGATCAAAACGTGCTTTTTCTTGCTCAATTCTGTTCAGCTCCTTTTATTGTTTGTTATTTTTGTTATTTATTGCTTATTGTTCATCGTAAGACGCATTGAGAGCACCGTTCTCCGCAAGAGCAACTATATCCGAGGGATGCTTCGCTATCGCATCCGCACCTGCCGCTCTGAGTGCCTCCTCTGTATGAAATCCCCAGAGCACTCCGACGGTGAGCACGCCTGCCGATTTGCCCGTTACCATATCGATGGTATGGTCTCCGCAGTACATTCGTTTTTGCCGACCCCGTACCTGTCCATAAGCTTCAAGATCTCATCCGGGGCAGGCTTCAGCACCATACCCGGATAGGCACTTACACAGACCTCGAGCAGCTCGCCGTCTGTTCCGAAAAGTGTATCGCATATCTTTTTTCCCGTGGGTCCGTGCTTGTTGGTTACTATCGCGGTATGTATCCCCTTCTGCCTGAGAGCACCCAGCATCTCCGAAACGCCGTCGTACGGCTCGGTAAGATACAGAAAATCATTGTCATAGCTTGTGACCCAATCGTTCAGCATAGGCTCATAGAGTGATTCATCAGCACCCGTGGCGTTGACCAAATTTCTTATTAGCTTTTTGGCACCGCCTCCCGCAAGAGTTCTGTACTCATCGACGGAAAAGGTCCTGAGCCCAAAGCGTTTAAGCGTTTCATTGGCAAAATATGCTATCGAATTCAGTGAATTGACGGTAGTTCCGTCAAGGTCAAACACACACAGCTTTATCATATCGTATCTCCTATCAAGCTTTGTCACGCATATATGATACCACAATATGAGACCAAAAATCAATGTCGGAGGCGTAAATTTCAAGAAAAAAAGCCGTTTCAAGAGCATAAATCCCTCAAAAACAGCTTTCTGTCGAATTTTTATCAAATCAAATCAAACCCCGCCGAGCCGTGTGTTCGGGAAACGGTCGACCCTTATATCCAGGGCGGTGCCCTATCCGCCGCTTTACTGCTTCCAACATCCTGTCCGCACTCCGAGACAAGTCGATCGGTAAGTGCGAAAGGGAGGCCTGCAAACCACGTCGGAACACCACTTATTTCGGGCTCCTTTAACTACTTGTAGGTCAGATAACCCGGCATCACGAACTAAGCAGGAATAAACGCTTAATTTAGTCGCAGTCGATCTCGGTCGTAAACATATCGTCAAATATATCTGCGACGTCATCGAATTCATCATCGTCGTCTATAAATGTGTAATCTTCGCCGCCGTCGGGCGTTTTGTCCGCACGGATGACGACGTATTCTTCAAACTCGCCCTCCTCGCATTCATCGGGGTTTACGAGCGCGTAATAGGTCTTGCCTTTGTACTCGCAAGAACCGACGACCTCAAATTTATAATCCTTTCCGTCGTCGTCTGAAAGGATGAAGAAATCAAGCGCTCCGCCTTCTTCGTTTACAGCCCCGTCGGGCAACTTCATATCGGACATATCGCATCTCCTTAAAGCCTTATTTGTTACACTGATATTATATCCGATAGTCGCGCTCTTGTCAATAGCCAATTTCTGTACCGATCGAAAATTTGATCGCTTTATTCGATCTTTTATCGCAGAGCTTCGTAGCGGTACCGTATCAGACCTCGTCAAATCCTATTATTTCCGAAAGAATATAATTTGATACGCAAAAGCCCTTGGTAGTAAAGGCTACTCTGTCTCCCTCTCGCTTCATAAATCCGCGCTCGATGTAGGGTTCTATCGATTGATCGAGGTGATCCTCAAGCTTTCTTCCGAAGCGTTGAAGGAAATCGGAGCAGTTTATTCCCTCGGCAAGCCTCAATCTCAGCATAATATATTCGGACGCGAGATCGTGCGAGTCTATTTTTTGCTTCCCATCGAATATCTCGCAGTTCATATAGTCCGAAAAATCGGCGTTCAAATAGCCGTCGATATCACGCTTGGCAAAATATCTTACGCCATTGAAAAACGAATGTGCCGACACGCCGAAGCCGAGATAATCGAGTCCCTTCCAATATCTCATATTATGCCTTGAATATTTCCCTTGCTTTGAAAAATTGCTTATCTCGTATCTTTCATATCCGTTCCGCTCAAGTGTATCAACAAGCAGATCGTACATATCTCCGACTGTATCGTCATCTGGAAGCGAGAGCGAATCGGTGTTTTGACCGAAAAAAGTTCCCGGCTCGACCGAAAGCGCGTAAGAGGAGATGTGCTCGGGGGACAATTCACACATACGCGCGATGGAATACTCAAAGCTCTTCATACTCTGCTCGGGTATACCGTACATTAGATCGGCGCTGATGTTGTCAAACCCCGCCTCCCTTGCAAGCTTGAAAGCGTTTTCAAAATCCTTTGCCGTGTGAATCCTTCCGAGCAAAAACAGCTCACGGTCGTTAAAGCTCTGCGCGCCTATACTGAGTCGGTTCACACCGAGCCGCCTCATATTAGCAAGCTTTTCGGCGTCTACCGTGCCGGGATTACATTCGGCGCTTATCTCCGCATCAACGTCCACATCATAGCACGATATTACCGTATTGATCAGTTTTTCGAGCTGGGAGGAACTTAACAGCGATGGCGTTCCGCCACCGAAATATACGGTATCGACCCTGTGATCTTTTGCTATATCCTTGGCGAATATCAACTGTTGCGTTATTTTGTCGACGTATTTTTCAATCATAGCGTTATATTTGCCTATGATAGGATATGAGCAAAAATCGCAGTAAGCACATTTCTTTACGCAAAAAGGTATATGGATATAAAGCCCGAGCGAGCCCGGGCTTTGTTTACTGTTATTTTTTCGGTTCAAATTAGCAGTATTATCAATCATCGTCATTGAATTTGAGCACCGCCATAAACGCCTCGGGTGATACCTTGACCGAGCCGAGCTGGCGCATCTTCTTTTTGCCTTCTTTTTGCTTTTCAAGCAACTTCTTCTTTCTCGTAACGTCGCCTCCGTAGCATTTTGCAAGCACGTCCTTACGCATAGCCTTAACCGTCTCGCGCGCGATTATCTTTGAGCCTATCGCCGCCTGTATCGGTATCTCAAAAAGCTGTCTCGGAATACTTTCCTTCAACCTTTCTGCTATCTTTCTGGCTCTTCCGTAAGCTTTATCCGCGTGGACTATAAACGAGAGCGCATCCACCTGATCTCCGTTAAGGAGAAAATCAAGCTTTACGAGCTTACTCGGGACATAACCGTCAAGCTCATAATCAAGGGAAGCATATCCCTTTGAGCGGCTTTTGAGTGCATCGAAAAAGTCGTATATTATCTCGCCGAGCGGAAGAACGTAATGCAGCTCTACACGGTCGGTATCGATGTATTTCATATCGACAAAGCTTCCGCGTCTGTCCTGGCAAAGATCCATAAGACCTCCGACATATTCCGCAGGCGTGATGATAGATGCCTTGACCACGGGTTCAAACGCTGTCGCTATCTCCTCGGTTGCAGGATAATCGGACGGATTATCTATGCGGATCTTTTCTCCGTTTGTCTTCTCGACTTCATATATAACGCTCGGCGCGGTGGTGATAAGGTCAAGATTGAATTCCCTCTCGATCCTTTCTTCGATTACCTCCATATGAAGCAATCCGAGGAATCCGCATCTGAAGCCAAATCCAAGCGCAACGGAAGTCTCGGGCTCAAATACCAATGAAGCGTCATTGAGCCTCAGCTTTTCAAGCGCATCGCGCAGGTCACCGTACTTCGATCCATCGGCGGGATATATACCCGCATAGACCATTGGTA
Organism: uncultured Lachnospiraceae bacterium; assembly: GCA_964472845.1. Lineage (GTDB taxonomy): Bacteria > Bacillota > Clostridia > Oscillospirales > CAG-272 > HGM12650. Next base: position 15,339 of record CAYYND010000030.1, read on the forward strand.
ACACCTTTTTAAATCCCGGCAACGCCTCTTCTGCAGGATCGCGCGCCAATGTTACGGTATCGCCGACGCGCGTGTCGCCGACGTTTTTTATCGATGCCGTGATATATCCTACGTCCCCGGCTCTGAGCGCATCCGTCTTGCTAAGCCCGAAAGGCTCCATATATCCCACATCTACGACATCAAATTCCTTGCCGTTGCTCATAAGCTTTATTCTGTCCCCTGAGCGCAACGTACCGTCCATAACGCGAATATTGACCACGACGCCGAGATAACTGTCGTAGTATGAGTCGAATATGAGGCATTTCAGTGGAGCATTCTCGTCTCCGCTCGGTGCGGGAATATCGTTTACGACCGCCGTAAGCACCTGATCGATGTTCAATCCAACCTTGGCAGACACGGCGGGGCATCCCTCTGCGGGAATACCTATGATATCCTCGATCTCGTTTCGGCAACGCTCTATATCCGCCGACGGAAGGTCTATCTTGTTTATTACGGGTATTATTTCAAGATCTGCGTCTGCGGCAAGATATGCGTTTGCAAGCGTCTGCGCCTCTATACCCTGTGTCGCGTCAACAACAAGCAAAGCACCGTCGCACGCATTCAGCGAACGCGATACCTCATAGTTAAAGTCAACGTGACCGGGGGTGTCGATAAGGTTTAAAACATATTGCTCGCCATCGGGCGCGGTGTAATCGAGCTTTACGGCTCTCGCCTTTATCGTTATTCCCCTTTCCCTTTCGAGATCCATATTATCGAGGAGCTGCTCCTCCATCTCTCGCTTTTCGACGGTTTCGGTCGCTTCAAGAAGTCTGTCGGCGAGCGTCGATTTTCCGTGGTCTATATGGGCAATTATCGAAAAATTTCTTATATGCTTTTGTCTTTCATTATTCTGCATCTGCGTGTTTTCCTTTTTCTGCGTTTCGGCTTTTTTATCCTGTTGCTTTTCATCCATATTATTATACAATAATTTTCTTTTTTTCGCAAGTGCTTTTGACGATTTTTTGATCCTGAGCGTGCAAAAAGCCTTTACATATTCGAAAATTGCAAATAATGTCTATCAATTATCCATTTTTGACTTGAAATAGCGCATAATTTGTCTTACAATTATCTTGATACGTAATGTATACACAAATTTATACGGAGGAAGCGGTCGATCGATCGACCGTAAGATCAATATGGATCAGGACAAGAAAAACGTAGTTGTGATAGGATACGGCGGAATGGGAGGCTGGCATACAAGATATTTGCTTGAGAGTGATGTTTGCAACCTCGCCGGTATATACGATATAAAGCCCGAACGTGCCGAGCTCGCAAGGCAGAACGGAATCTTTGCATACGATTCTCTTGAAGCCGTACTGAGTGACCCCAAGGTAGACATCGTGACGATAGCGACGCCGAATGAGGTGCATAAGCCCATTGCCATCGCGGCACTTCGCGCGGGCAAAAATGTCATTACCGAAAAGCCCGTTACTCTTTCGAGCGCGGATCTTCAGGAAATGATAGACGCCTCAAAAAAATACGGCAAGCTCTTCACGACTCATCAAAACAGACGGTGGGACGTTGACTACCGTATGATGAAGATCGCTTACAAGTGTGGAGACCTCGGGAAGGTGTTCGATGTTGAATCGAGAATACAGGGCTCGAGAGGTATTCCCGGAGATTGGAGAGGAAGAAAGGAACAAGGCGGCGGAATGATCCTCGATTGGGGCGTACATTTGATCGACCAGATGCTCGGGATCGTTTGCGATAAGAGAGTCGAATCGGTATACTGCCGTTGCGATCATCTGACCAACGATGAAGTCGATGACGGCTTCAGACTCGATCTGTACTTTGAGGACGGGATTACGGGAAGGATAGAAGTCGGAACCTCTCATTTCATATCTATGCCCCGTTTCTATATGGCGGGTACGAACGGCACTGCGATCGTCAACGATTGGAAGGATCCCTGCAAGGTCGTCACCTGCAAAAAGTGGTATGAGCAGAATGTTACTCCAGTTGTAACATCCGCCGGTCTTACAAAGACTATGGCACCGAGAGACGAAAAGACTACGGAAACATACGAGATCGAAAGAATGGCGTCCGACGTTCACGATTTTTATCGCAATGTTGTAAAAGCCGTTGACGGTCTTGAAAGCCAGATAGTAACCCATGCTCAGCTTATGAGAGTTATGAAGATAATGGAAGCCGCATTTGAATCCGACAGGACGGGTGCCGTCGTGAAGGTCGAGAACGACGAGGCAGTCCACGTCTGATAAAAAGCGATGTATGACACATAACACATAAAAACGAGAAAGCCATTTTCGAAAGCACGTCCGACGTGCCGCAAAATGGCTTTTTCTTTTCGCCTCCACGGATATTTTTAACATTACATTTGTAAATTTTATTATAAGGTATGGAAAAACTGCGGAAAGTGTGCTATAATATATGAATGATATATACTGAGGTCAGTATTGCTCTTTTTACCGACCTCCGAGACGTGACACAGAAAGGATGTTATTGCTTTTATGGCTATATATAGAGAGACGATCGGAGATATGGATCTGCCCGTCGTGATACTCAAAGGCGTGGTGGCATACCCGTCATCAAACATCGCATTTGATATCAGCGACGGATACACGGGTGAGGCGGTTCGTTCCGCGCTCCTCAACGGCGGACATATCCTGCTTCTTTCCCTTACTTCAAAAAACAAAAACAAGGCGGATTCCGAGCTCAACGGACTCGAAATAAAGGATTTCTTTTCCGTCGGAACCGTAGCAAACATAATATCGGCGACCAAAGATCCCAACGGAAAAGATTACAAGCGCGTTGTGTGCGCGGGACTTCACAGAGCTGAGATAAACTCTTGCTATTTGGCAAGATCGTACTACATTGCAAACGTGACCGTTAAGGATATCGTTTGCGATGAAATAGGCACGGAAAGATCCAAGTTACTCATAAAAGATATGCGCGCCGCAGCTTCCGAGATAGCGGGTGGGCTTCCGCAAAATCTTGACGAGCTGTTTATATTGCTCGAAAAGATCAGGGATCCCGGGGTATACGCCGACCTTGTCTCATCGTCGGGCATACTTACCTCTTATGAAGACAGACGAGAGATACTCGAATGCTTTGATCCTTTAAAGCGTGCCGAGCTGCTCGTGTGCTTGCTTGAAAAGCAGATCAAGCTTATGCAGTACGCCTCAACGATCCACAGAAAGACGCAAAAACGTCTAAACAAGGCACAAAAGGATTATTTCTTGCGTGAGGAAATGAATGTCATACGAGATGAGCTCGGCGAGGGACAGTTTGATCCGGCAGGCGAGCTGTTGGAGCGCATAGACCATAAAACGCTTCCCGACGAGGTTCGCGAGGGGCTGACAAAGGAATGTAACCGTATGTCAAGGATCCCCTTCGGATCGGCAGAGCTGACGGTGCTTGAAAATCACATAGAGCTCTGTCTCGAGCTTCCATGGGCGGAATCGACGGGAAGTACCGTCGACGTACAAGCGGCAAGCCGCATACTTGAGAACGATCATTACGGACTTGAAAAGGTAAAGGAGCGTATACTCGAATTTCTTGCGGTAAGAAAGCTCAATCCCGACGTAAAAAGTCAGATACTTTGTCTTGTTGGACCTCCCGGAACGGGAAAGACCTCCATCGCCTCATCGATTGCAAGGGCGCTCGGGCGCAAATACGTCCGTGTCTCGCTCGGCGGCATACGCGACGAGGCAGAGATAAGAGGACACCGAAAGACATACATAGGAGCTATGCCGGGGAGGATAATCACCGCCATCAAACAAGCGGGGGTCAACAATCCTCTTATGTTGCTTGATGAGATAGACAAAATGGCAAGCGATAATCACGGGGATCCGTGTGCCGCAATGCTTGAGGTGCTCGACGCCGAGCAAAACTGCACGTTCAGAGATCATTTTGTCGAATTTCCCTTCGACCTTTCTGACGTGTTCTTTGTGGCGACTGCCAACTCGCTCGAAAATATTCCGCGTCCCCTACTCGACCGTATGGAGGTCATAGAGCTCGGTATATACACTCGCACGGAAAAGCTTATGATAGCCAAAAAGCACCTGATCCCGAAGCAGATCAAGCGCCACGGGCTTAACGGCAACCTCTTACGCTTCACCGACAGCGGGATCTACGAGATCATCGACGGATACACTCGCGAGGCAGGTGTCAGAAATCTTGAGCGAACGATAGCGGATATTGCAAGAAAATATGCGAAAAAATATGAAGCCGCGCTTGACTCATCCGATGGCGAGAGTCCCCGACGTTTCACCGTCACCGACAATAACGTAAAGGATCTTCTCGGTGCACGTAAGATAATGCCGGACAGACTTTCCGAGGCTGACGAGGTAGGAGCCGTAACAGGGCTTGCGA
>CAYYND010000031.1:0-8392 GCA_964472845.1 uncultured Lachnospiraceae bacterium
CCCACGCGACCAGCTTGGAAGGCTGGAATTCTACCATTGAACTACACTCGCATATGTTATTCAAATTTACTATGATATGATACCACATTATTTGAGATTTGTCAACCCCTATTTTGAAATTTTTTGAGCTTTTTTAATATTAATCAAATGCAAAAAAGGACGGGGCCGCCGCGCATGAGCGCGTAAGCCCGATCCTCGCCTTCGACCTTGTTTATTATTTAATATTATCAAAAAAGGAGAAAAAGGGGAAAACCCGTAAAAAAGAAAGGAAAAGCGGTCGAAGGTATCAAATATCCATCGGTCGGGGGAACCTTTGAATTGGTTTTATTATACATCACACATTTTTATTTGTCAATAGGTTTCTCTCAATTTTTATGGGATTTTTGCAACTTTTTTTAAAAAACTTGCATTTTTGTCTCCTTTTTGATGATTTGAATTTGCTTTTCTGCTTTTTTGTGCATTTTTATCTTTAAGGATTGAGATGATTTTCGCTTCAAAATACAAAATACGCCCCCGGCAAAAAACGCGCCGATAGGCATATTTATTCGTTTTGATGAATATTAATACAAATCGCGGTTTAATCTATCGACTCGATGATAAATATACCTCCGTGTCTTACGGAGATAAGGCAGCAATTTTCCGTGATCTCGTTGCTTACGGCAAATTGCAGACGTCGGCAAAGGCGAGCGTTCTTCAGCGGATATTTGCACCCTTCGATATCTACGCCCTTGACCTTCTCATCGGCGGCGATGACAGATACGTACTTGTACGCGCTGCGCGCTATCAGGGTGCTCGTACTTTTTATGTATCTTACGCGATTTTTGCCGTTGACAAGGATCGCATAGATCCCTCGCAGGTAGAGATCCTCAAGGATATACATATTTGAGACCGTATGATCGAGCCGCGTTCCGATACCGCCGACGATAACAAGATCACGGCAGCCTCTTTCGATGGCAAGCTCGACCGCCGCTTGCGTGTCGGTCAGATCCTTTTCGGGATTTAGCGTTATGACCTCGGTGTTTTGCGGCAGCGAGACCGCGCCAACCGAATCCATATCCCCTATAAAGATGTCTGTTTTTTCGCCGAGGCGCGCGGCGTTGTTATATCCGCTGTCAGCGGCAATGCGCAAGTCGTCCCCTTTAGGATGCTCGGTTATCATTTCGGCGCAGATATCGCCGCCCGTGTAAATAAATGCTCTTTTGAGCTTTTCATTATGGCTCTCCGTCACGTCGATCCCTCCTTGCGATCTATTTTTTGTCCCACGAATTTTTGTTTTTCAATATTCCGTAAAGTTCAAGGTAGCTGTCGTGCCGACTTTTCGGTATCTTCCCTTCCGCGATCGCGCCGAGGATGGCACATCCGTCCTCTTTTGTATGCGTGCATTTGGTGTACCTGCACTCTCCTATATATTCGCGGAACTCACGGTATGTGTCTACAAGGTCGTCTTTGCCGAAAAAGTCGAAGTGCTCGAAATCCAGCATTGAAAAGCCGGGGGTATCGGCGATATATCCGCCGTAAAACTCGAAGATCTCGACCTTTCTTGTAGTATGTCTGCCGCGCTCGATCTTGCGGCTGATGTCCGAGGTCTCAAGCACGAGCCCCGGGAAAAGGATATTCATAAGTGTGGATTTGCCCACGCCGGAAGCACCTGCGAAGGCGGCGAGCTTATGAGGTAGGACGTTTTTTATAAATTCCGAAATCTCTTTTGTTCCCTCGCCCGTTTTACAGCTGAGCACGAAGGTCTTGTAGCCTGCGGCAGAATATATATCCGAGAGCCTTTTGGCATTTTCGGGCGCGAGCTCGCACTTTCCGATGACGACAACGGGCTCGATCTTATTGTATTCTGCTATACAGATGAGCTTATCGACGGTCGCAAGCACGGGCTCGGGAGACGCCGCCGCCATAGTAACGAACATATAGTCAAGGTTCGCCATAGGTGGTCGTATCAAGGCGTTACGGCGTTCGGAAATTTCTTCTATGACGGCATCGGTTGCCAGCTCGCTTCGGTTGCCTTGACGATCGTTTTTGCCTTTTTCGTATGTAGCCGCGGTTCCATCGAGGGTCACGGCATATTTCACCGCGGCTATATCGCCGGGGAGCGGCGACATATGCTTATGTCTGAAATTTCCTCTTGCGCGGCATTTAAGTGTTTCGCCGCTATCGAGGTGAACGGAATAAAGTCCGCCTTGACACATAGTTATTCTTCCGTTTTGGATCTTATATTCGAGCTTATCCATTGAGTTTCCTTTTCTTTCGAGGTGTATGGGGGTTTATTTTTTGAAGTTTTCGCCCACCGCGACGACGGCGCACCGTCTTTCTTTTAAAGTTTCGCCCACCGCGAAGGGATGTGCTATCTTTCTTTTAAAGTTTCGCCCGCCTTTTCAAAGGCGGCGCAGTCGAAGGCGCGCAGCCCTCGTCGCCGCCCGCAGGCGGCGAAACTCTCGACGGCATTTCTTTTTTCTTAGCTTTTTTCTTTGTGCCTCTTTTGGCAAAGAAAAAAGCGGCTATGGAATTTAATCTGTTTAGATCTCTATATGCTGACTAAGGTTTTTATCTTACTTTTTGTCGCTCAACTATTTTTCTGTCACTACCGGGTAGGAAGGCGACCTATGGTCGCCCGCAACTTTTACGATATTTTCAACGGATTTGACACTAAAGCAGAGAGAGCTTGCTTAAGCTTTAAGCCTCGCCTCCGCTCACATAGAGTCTTACCGTACCGCCTATGCGAGCGCCCGAGCTTCCCTCGGACACGGAATAGACCGTACCCTTCGGTATGCTCTTATTATATCTGACGGTTCTGTCTACCGTAATATTATATCTTGACAGCAGGCTCTCCACATATTCTATATCAAGTCCGAAAATGCCGAGCGACTCAAGATCCACCTCTGTACCGCTTACATTTCTGTCTCGCAGTACCGTTATCCCTATAATCGCCTTATTTTTCCCCGGCGTTGCCTTTCTCGTCTGACTTGCCGCAGGAAATTGCCGAAGCACCGTACCGTTGACAGCTCCCTTTGCAAATGAAAGCTCGCTCGGAATATCAAAGCTCTGCTGAAATTGAAAGTCCCGATATTCATCCGAGCCCGACACGCTGATATCGAATATATCCGCATCGAGTTGGATCTCTGAGCCTTCCCCATCCGTCAAAACATAAACATTATTTTCGGCATCGTACCCTCCGTAAACGAGTCCCACCAAAGAAGGGATATCTACCGTACGGGGAGTATCAGTGCCGAAAAGCTTTGCGTCGAGCATAATATATCCTGAAAGCAGTACCGCAAAGCAAAGAAAGCACACGACCGACGCCGCTCTCGCAAACGCGGTGCGATATTTTGGGCTCCCGACCGTTGCTGACCTTTCTTTTTTACGGATCTTACGGACATTTTCGGATGTTTGCGACAGATGCGATTGTAATTTGACCCGCTTTAGAGTTTGGAGTGCCGACAAGATATACCGACGTTTGCGCGATCTCCGTCGTGCTTTCGTTCCGACGCATCTGTCTATTCTTGAAAGCAGGTCGAGCACCCTTTCCGCGTCGTCATCAAAGCTTATATCTCCGTAAACGCCAAATCCTTGGACGGCGTATGACAGGTCGTCCGCATCACGGCGGATCGTTATCGTCCTTTCGGACAAAAGACCGTGAAATATACCCATATCGGCGGCATATATCAAGGTATTGACAGCACCGAGCAACGCGGAATATGCCACCTCAGCATCCGCGTCGGCATCCGCAAGATATTCGCCGAGCGTTACGGTACCGGAATCGCAAGAATAGACGAGATATCCGAAATAATCCGCGCCGTCGTCCGCAATATGTGCATCGACGAGCGTCGGCACAGCCGCATAGTCCGTTCTGCCGTCCCCCACGGTCTCAAGCGCGGAAACGACATCCGCTTCGCGCATAAGCTTTTCGTTATCATCTGCGGAGTAGATATGGAGCACGACGCTCTTGCCCGTATAGGCATCGATCGCCCTCATACGACTTACCTCGCGGACGCCGTTCAATGCTTTTTCATCTCTCGACAGAAGTCTGTATCTTTCTCCGACCGTAACATTTCCGAAAAAGCGGTCGCCGCCACGGCGATCCTGTTTATTGATCCTTCTTTTTCGCATACGACCTCCCAAATAAAATGTATATAATATATTATTTATAAGGTTATATGCTTATTTTGTACCTCAAAGCGCGGTTTATTCGTATTTATGGATATTAATTTTGATCAAGAAAGAGAGCAAACAATTTACGTTAAGAGCTCATTGCATACCAACGATCTTTTCCAATTCACAAGGTCGGAGCGCGAAACGAGCCACAGATATGCGGCGAAAGGATCATTTTATTTCTGCGCTTTTTCTTCGAAGCTGACCGCAAGAGGCGTTTATATCCGGTCCGAGCTTACGTCGAACCGTCGCGCGTATGCCCTTTGATTCGAGTGTAGCCGCAAATCTTGCTATGGCGTCCCTTCCCGAGCGTGTAAATCCGCTCTCGGTAACATCGTTTACGGGTATGAGATTTACGTGTATGGGCATTCCCGGCTCTCCCTTACGGCGAAGCGATCCGTTCAGCAGTCCCGCGAGTGCGAGTGCTTGATTTTCAGAGTCGTTCTTACCGGATATGAGGGTGTATTCAAAGGATATGCGCCTGCCGCAGACCGCGTAATAATCTCGGCACGCCTTCATAAGTGCGGAAATGTTATATGCGTTATTTACGGGCATTATCTCGGATCTTGTCCTATCGTCCGGTGCGTGAAGAGATATCGACAGAGTGATCGGCATATTCTCCTTTGCAAGTCTCTCTATTCCCGGAACGACTCCGCAAGTCGAAAGGGATATGTGTCTATATCCGATATTCAGTCCCCTTTCGTCGTTGACAAGCTTCAAAAATTTTACGACATTTTCGTAATTATCGAGCGGCTCTCCGATCCCCATCATAACTATATTGGAGATTCGCTCGCCCGAGTCCGCCTGCGCCGCTATGACCTCGCCGAGTATCTCGCCTGCGCTGAGATCCCGCACCTTGCCGCCTATGGTAGACGCGCAAAACCTGCATCCCATACGGCATCCGACCTGCGAGGAAACGCATATAGTGTTGCCGTGCTTGTATTTCATAAGCACCGCCTCGATGCAGTTACCGTCGCGAAGCTCAAAGAGATACTTTACCGTCCCATCCAATTTTGACACGAGCTTAACGGCGATCTGCGGAATATGATAGTACGCGCTCTCGGTAAGACGCGCCTTAGTTGCCTTTGAAAGATTGGTCATATCCGCAAACGAGACGCCGCGCGACATTTGCGTAAATATCTGCTCGGTTCGGTAAGACGGTTCGCCGAGCGACGAAAGAAGTGCCGCAAGCTCATCGTATGTAAGCGACAGAAGCTCGCAAGGCTCGCTATGTTCGATTTCAGTTTCAGATACCATATTTGTCTCCTGTACGCCGCCAAGGGCGGTCTGGTTGTTTTTTAGTACGGTCTGTCGGGGCTCTGCCCCGTGCCCCAAAGGTTTTCCGGGGCTCTGCCCCGTGTCCCAAAGGTTTTCCGGGGCTCTGCCCCGTGTACCAAAGGTTTTCCGGGGCTCTGCCCCGTGCCCCAAAGGTTTTCCGGGGCTCTGCCCCGTGCCCCGGTCGCTTTTTGAAAAAAGCGACGCAAAAACTTTCACAAAAAAATATAAAAACATCTCTGTGAAGTTTTTTGGCTCCACCTTTTTTCCAAAAAGGTGGAAAGAGAAGAAACACCTACACTTTTCTCAACTTAGCGATAAAAAATCCGTCTGTTTGATAGGCGTCGGGAGTCAGGGTCAGCATACCGTCATTTGACGAAATGCCGCCTACCGAAAAGTTCTCTGCGTGAAGTTCGGGATGAGACGCGAGCAATCGGCGCACGTTTTCTTGATTTTCTTCGGGCAAGAGCGTGCAGGTGGAATAGACCATAACGCCGCCCGACTTTAGATATTTTACGGCGTTTTCGGCTATCTTGTACTGAATATCCGCAAGCGGAGCACATTCTTCCAAGCTCTTGTATCTTATTTCCGGCTTTTTTGCGCAGACTCCAAAGCCCGAGCAAGGCACATCGCATATTACTCTGTCAGCCGTATTTTCAAGCTCGGAAAGGAATTCCGTGCCGTCTGCCGCGCGCGCATTTATTATATCTATTCCGAGCCGTCGCGCGCCGTCATCTATCAGCGAGATCTTGGACTGATGCAGATCAAAGGCAAATATTTTTCCTTTATTATTCATTTCTATTGCCGCGCCGAAGGATTTTGATCCCGGTGCCGCGCACATATCGATAACCGTCTGTCCCGCCTCGGCGTCAAGCACTTTTACGCATATTTGCGATGCCTCATCCTGGACAAAAAATTCTGCGTCGGAGCTAAGAGAATTCATATTTGAAAAATCGGGAGCTTTTCCGCCGGTAACAAACAGAGCCGTGTCGGTATAAAGTCCGTTTTCCGTAAGAGTGCCGTTTTCCGAAAGCTTTTGGGCAAGTGCCTCTCTCGTGATCTTAAGCATATTTACACGTAGGACCGTTCTTTTATCCGCGCAGAACGAAGAAAGTATGCTCTCCGCGCGTTCAAAACCGAATATCTCGGAGAATTTTCGGCAAAGCGGGATCGGAAATGAATATTTGATCGATAGATATCGATATGGCTTTTTATCTTTATCGGGCAACGGAAGCTCTCCGCGGCTTGCCGCTATTTTACGCAAAAGCGCATTCACAAATCCCGCCGCTCCTCGCTCGCCGCGGCAAAGCTTTACGCACTCATTTACTGCGGCATGCTCGGGTATACGGTCGAGGTAGATCAGCTGATAGGCTCCGAGTCGCAAGATATTCCGAACCCTGCTTTCGATCTTATCGGGAGCGATGCTCGAAAAGCTGTTGATATAGTAGTCAAGCGTTATCTTTCTCTCGGTCACTCCGTAAACGAGCACGGTAAAAAGCGCGCGGTCATTCTCGCACATATCCTCACGGCGTATGACCGCGTCTATTGCTATATTCGAATAGCTTGCGTCACTCTCCATACGGCAAAGAAGATCAAGCGCAAATGAGCGCGCGCTTTTACGTGTTGATGTATCGTTGTTTTTCATAGGATACCTCTTCTCGGTGTAATAAATCAAGCGAAAACGCCGCAAGGGTTTCCCGAGGCTCTGCCCCGTGCCATAAGGCTTTTCCGGGGCTCCGCCCCGTTCCCCGTCCGCTTTCTTGAAAGAAAGCGGCGCAAAGAACTTCAAAGAAGATCACATTTTTTGAAGTTCTTGGAGTTCTTAGTGCGGGCAGCGCCCGAGAGCCTATGCCGAAAGCGTGGTGCCGCGACGTTACCGTCTGCTTCGATTTGCAATAGCGAGAAGTCTCAGCAAGCTCAAAAGCGAGGATACCAGCGCCGCCACGTAAGTCATAGCCGCCGATGAAAGGACGGCTCTTGCGCCGTCAACCTCGTCTGTGTCAAGCAGGGCTTCACTTTCGATTGCTCTTATCGCTCTTTTTGATGCGTCAAGCTCTACGGGAAGTGTAACGAGCTGGAAGATGACCGCAAGTGCGAACAACGCGATACCTATCATCATAACGTACTCGTTTGCAAGGAGGATACCGACAAGGAGTATGGGCATTGAAAGGTTCGAACCGATATTTACCATGGGAACGATAGCCATACGTATCTTTATAAGCGAATATCCCTTTGCGTATTGGACAGCGTGTCCTGCCTCGTGTGCCGCAACTCCGATCGCGGCGATGGAAGTTGCTCCGTAGACGTTATCGGAAAGTCTTATTACCTTTTCCTTGGGTGAGTAATGATCATTGAGATTTCCCGAAATATGGACGACGTCGACATCCGTAATGCCGTTTGCGCGCAGGATCGCCTGTGCCGCCATAGCGCCTGTTATACCCTTCAGGCTACTGACTTTTGAGTAGCGCGAGAAAGATGTGTTTACCTTGATCTGTGCCCAGATCGAAAAAATTATACCGGGGATGATTATCAACAGAGTGCTGTCGAAATACCAGCCAAATAACATAAGATACTCCTGTTTTTATATTTTAATAATAGAAAATGCCGCAAGGGGTTTCCGGGGCTCTGCCCCGTTCCCCGTCCGCTTTCTTGAAAGAAAGCGGCGCAAAGAACTTCAAAGAAGATCACATTTTTTGAAGTTCTTGGAGTTCTTAGAACCTTCTTTCAAATATTGAAAAAGTTTTCATAAAGACTAAACCTCTTAGCCACTTTTTCTTTTGGCACAAGAGGCGCAAAAGAAAAAGTTATCAAAAAGAAAACGCCGAAAGCGGGGCTCTGCCCCGTTCCCCGTCCGCTTTCTTGAAAGAAAGCGGCGCAAAGAACTTCAAAGAAGATCACATTTTTTGGAGTTCTTGGAGTTCTTAGAACCTTCTTTCAAATATTGAAAAAGTTTTCATAAAGA
>CAYYND010000031.1:8492-19705 GCA_964472845.1 uncultured Lachnospiraceae bacterium
CGGCGCAAAGAACTTCAAAGAAGATCACATTTTTTGGAGTTCTTGGAGTTCTTAGTTCGGGCAGTGCCCGAGAACCTATGCCGCAAAAGGGGGAATTTTTTCACATCAAAACATCTCCAAGTGCCACTCTTCTGCCGTTTATGAGATCTGCGGCACTCATTCTTCCCTTTCCCTCGGGAAGTGCTTTAAGAATATTTATACATCCGTCTCCGCAAGCAACGGTAACGACTCCGCCCGAAACCGAGACGATCTCGCCGGCTCTTGCGTTCTCACACGTCTTTTCGGATATTTCGGATGCGATTATTTTCAATATTTTCCCGTCCGGGGTATGTGTAAATGCAAGCGGCATCGGAGAGAGTCCTCTGATCCTATCGTGAACCGCCTGTCTCGGTTGTGAAAAATCGATAAGACAATCGCTCTTTTCTATCTTAGCGGCGTAAGTGGCGCGCGTGTCGTCCTGCTTTTTTCTGACCGCCTCGCCGTTTCCCACAAGTCTTATCGCTTCGAGAAGCGCGTCGGCACCGACCGCTCCGAGCTTATCGTGTATATCTTCAAAATTGTCATTCGGAAGTATATCTACGGTACGTTTTACTATCATATCGCCCGTATCAAGTCCGACATCCATACATTGGATGGTGATCCCCGTCTGCTTTTTACCGTCGATTATGGCTCTTTGCATAGGTGCCGCCCCTCTGTATTCTGGCAAAAGCGAGCCGTGGACGTTCAGGCATCCGTATTTCGGATAATCAAGAACATTCTCGGGCAATATTTTACCGTACGCCGCAACGGCTATCATATCCGGATCGATCTCGGACAAAAGCTCCGCAAACGCCTCGCCCCTAAGGGTATCGGGCTGGTAGACAGGAATACCGACGCTCTCGGCATAGACCTTCACGGGCGGCGGAGTAAGTGTATATCCGCGTCCCTTCGGCTTATCCGGCTGTGTTACGACGCCGATGACATTTTCACCGGACTCGCAAAGAGCCTTAAGCGAAAAAAGTGCAAAGTCGGGCGTTCCCATAAATAATATCTTCATAATGTTAGGTTTTCTCTTTTCTTTGATTATTATGCTTTTACGTTTTATCGAATGATCCTAAAGACTCTTACTTCTCGTCGGGCTTACGGATGACCTTATCGACGTAAAGCACGCCGTCAAGATGGTCTATCTCGTGACAAAAGGCTCTTGCAAGCAAGCCCTCTCCGCACGCCTCGACGGTCTCTCCGTCACGATCGGTATATCTTACCTTAACTTTCATAGGACGGCGCACTATTCCCCATTCACCCGGGACGGAAAGGCAGCCCTCTGCCTCCTCCTGAACACCTTCGGTTTCGATTATCTCGGGATTTATCATTTCAAAATAATCGTCCTCGACCTCAACGACACATATCCTTCTGAGCACGCCGACCTGCGGTGCGGCAAGACCGCATCCGTCCGCATCGCGCATAGTCTGCTTCATATCATCGAGCAGAGTCTTTATTCTCGGTGTTATCTTATCCACGGCGCGACATTTCTGCCTTAACACCTCGTCGCCTATCTTTACTATTTTAAGCTTTGCCATTTTATTATTATCTCCTTCTTACTTTCAACACGATTTTTAACAAAAAGAAACATCTCCGCGTGTCGGCATCCCGTCTAAAGATTTGACGGATTGAAGTCCACCGAAAGTAACGGAGCCTTCGCTCCGCCTCCGCCGCACTTTACGAGCAATTCCGAAAAGCAAGCGCGTGCGCGCTTATTTAGTCTGCACTTAACAACGACCCTCATACGGTACTTTTTATCGACCCTGTAAACAGGTGCTTCGAATGGACCGAATACGACGGTCTTCACATCGTTATATTTATCGGCAGTCAGCTCGGAAAGCGTTTCTCTGACTTCGGCGATCTGCTTCTGCACTGCCGCCTCGTCGCTTCCCGAAACGGTAAACAGCACTATGTCGCAGTATGGTGGAAAGACGAGCGAGCGTCGGACTCTGAGCTCGTTACGTGCAAACGTCAGATAATCCTGCTCCCGTGCCAGCTTTATTATATCATTATCGGGATTATTGGTCTGTATTACGGCTCGTCCGGGCTTTTTTGCCCTACCCGCTCTGCCGATCACCTGCGTCAGCATCGAAAAAGTACGCTCCGCCGCTCGGTAATCGTCGACGTAGAGTGACATATCCGCAAGCAGAACCCCGACGAGCGTTACGTCTGCAAAATCGTGACCCTTGGTCACCATCTGCGTACCGAGCAAAATATCCGCCTCGTGTCGGCGAAATCTGCCGAGTATATCATCGTACGCCTGCTTTGTTCCCGTAGTATCGGTATCCATACGCAGTATCCTTACGCCGGGAATAAGCTTTTGAAGATCCTCTTCGATATGTTGCGTACCGTAGCCCGTAAAGCTTAGATGCTCGGAGCCGCACGAGGGACATTTTTTCGGAACGGGCTCTCTGTGACCGCACCAATGGCAACAAAGATATCCGTCTCCGAATGAATTTTTATGATACGTCAGCGAAACGCTGCACGAGGGACAAAGGAGCGCCTCGCCGCAACTTTTACACGACATAAAATTGTGATATCCGCGTCTGTTTATGAAGAGCACCGACTGCTCGCCTGCGGCATAGGTCTCGCACAAAGCATTTACAAGCTCCTTGCCGAACGGGGTAACATTGCCCGACTGCGTCTCACGGCGCATATCGGCGACCGTGACCGAGGGCAATACCGCGCCGCCGTAGCGTTGCGTAAGCGTTATAAGGGTATATTTCCCCTCGACCGCCTTGGCGTAGCTGTCGATTGAAGGGGTCGCGGACATAAGAAGCATCAGCGCGCGGGACTTCGCGCAACGGAAACGTGCGATATCTCTTGCGTGATACTTAGGGCTTACGTCTGATTTATAGGTATGCTCCTGTTCCTCGTCTATTATTATCATTCCGAGGTCTTTTACGGGCGCAAATATCGCGCTTCTCGTGCCGACGACTATATCAGCCTTGCCTTCTTTTATATAATTGTATGTATCCAACCTCTCGCCCGCGGAAAGTCCCGAGTGCATAACCGCGACTCTGTCTCCGTAATAGGAGCAGAATATGCCCATCATCTGCGGCGTCAGTGCGATCTCGGGCAAAAGGACAATAACGCCCTTGCCGTCCGACACCACGCGGTCGATAGTCTTTATCATAACTGCCGTCTTGCCGCTACCCGTTACTCCGAGCAGAAGCGCGGCGCGTGCGTCAGCGTCCTCGTAAAGCTCCGTAAGCTTTGAGAGCGCCTCGGACTGTTCGACGCTCAGCTCATATTTCGGCGGCGTACCCACATTTACGTTTATACAGGGGTTACGCCTTACCTCTACATTTTCGGAAACGACATATCCGCCTTTTTCGAGCGAGTCGAGCTGAGATCTTGAAAGCCCATCATCCTTTTCAAGGATATCCGAAAGCGGCATATATCCCCCGCCGTTATCAAGTATCTCAAGAAATCGAAGTTGCTTCGGTGATCGAAGCTTAAGGCTCCCGCCTCTCAGGTCGGAAAGCATTTCGTCATCGAGCGCAAGCCTTACGTACCTTTTGGTCTTGGCGGCACCGCGTATTTCCGTGCTTGAGCTTATAAATTTCTTAGCCTCAAGACGTTCCAGCACGGCAAGCACGCGCTCGCCGAACTTCATACGCAAGTTACCGAGAAAAGCACCGCCGTGGTCCTTTATATATCTGTACACGCCGAGAAGATCCACCGCGTCCTCGGTTGCCGCAAGGCTTCCCGTTCCCTTATCGCTAGCCGTATAAAACAGCTCGGCATATGACAGGAGCGTCGGCGGAATTACGGCTCTCACCGCATCTCCCATAGTACAGAGCGTCATATCCCTCATAAAGCGGCACACCTCCAGCATTTCGCTGTCGAGCGAGCACGACTCCGGGAACACGGACAGGACGGGCTTTCTGCTGATGTCTTTGCTCTTCCCGCTTTTATTTGTCTTCTTTTCCGCGGCGGCGACCTCTTGGTTGCGCTCCCTTTCTCCGCCGTCAAAAAGTCCCGTCACGATACCCGTCTGCCGTCGATTTCCGTTCCCAAACGGCACGGTAACAAAGCTACCTGCCCTGACGTTTTGGCGTAAAGTTACGGGCAGAAAATATTCATACGCCCTGTCTGCCTTGTACGGCATATCCAATATATGCACCTCGGCACAAGTGTATCCCATATTCTGCCCTCCGTAATATTTATGATCGATCAAGACGGAACTCTCGTTTCTTGCGCTTATTCCTCGGTATCTTCCGATGCCTCAAGCGTCTCGATAAGATGTGCCGCCTCTGCCTTTTCGTCCTCGTCGGGTTCGCTCTCGTCGGCTGTCGTTGCATCGGAGTCGCCCTGCGCCTCTTCACCGGCATCTGCGCCGATACCGAAGAATTCCTCGGCTTCTTTGGACTTAACTATGGTAAATTTGCCCTCATAGATATCCTCGATAGCCAGCTTTACCGATTTCTTGTCGCAAAGATCGGCGTTTACCATAGAATACACGGTCTTGTCCGACTCCTTGTTTATGGCTTTTTCAGCCGCTTCGCGCTGTTTTGAATACTCCGAGGTGATTATTCTCGCGCACTTTGCAACGGCGACAGCAAGCTCGTATCTGTTGAACTCGCCGTGATTTGTAAGCTCCTCAATGGTTGGTTTTATCATGATTTTTTCCTCCGATAATTAGAAATATATGTAATTAATTATTATGCAAATTTATTTGTTCTCAAGCCCCAAAGCCCGACATTCGGACGCAAGTTTAACATATCTTTATCTGTGGGGCGTATCAGTCTTTATTTCCGAGATATCTTTTCTCAACATCTCTGAGGTGTCGAACGGCGCTTTTTTCGGATCTGACTATCGAGAGGATGTCCTCCATACAATCGACCGTCCTTCCGTCGTAGTTATAAACGACGTAGTCATAAACGCCGACAAATTTAAGCTCCTCCTTTGATTTTTCAACGCGGCGCTCGATCACATCCGGCGTTTCGGTATCTCTGTGCACAAGCCTTTGCCTTTGTATCTCGATAGAGGGCGGCAAGAGCATTATGAGCACTGCCTCGGGATAGCTTTTCTTCACCTGCATTCCGCCGTTTACGTCTATTTCAAGTATCAGATTTTTTCCCGAATCAATGACGGCTTTTGCGTAGTCCGCGGGTGTGCCGTAGTAATTGTCGCAATAATAGTTATATTCCAGCATCTGACCGGCAGCTATTCTCGACTCAAAATCAGATCTCGAAATGAAATGATAGCTTTTTCCGTCCACCTCGCCCGGTCTCGGGGATCTCGTGGTAGCCGATACCGACAAAGCAAAGTCGTTCGGCGCGGATTTCATAATAAGGTCAACAACGGTTCCCTTGCCGCTTCCCGCCGGCCCTGAAATTACTAAAATCAGCCCTTGTGCGTTTGAATTTTCCATACTTTTCTCCGGATGTAATTGATGTGTTTATTGATTGTAATGTAATAATGTATCTCAGCAATCCCTGATAGTTGCTCATTTGACGAATCAGCAGAGCTTACTCACCGTCAGGCTCGGGCTCCGAGTCCTCAATACGGGCAGTCACCGTCGTGACCTGAACTGCCGACAGAAAAACGTGCTCGGTGTCCGTAAGAACGACGCTTCTCGTCTTTTTTCCAGCCGTCAGATCTATCGCTCTGCCGTCTTCCTTGGCGTCTTGAACCAGCCTGCGCACAGGCGCGGAATCGGGCGAAAGTACGCCGACTATCCTCTCGGCAACGACCATATTTCCAAAACCGATGTTAATAAATTTCATAAATATCTCCCAAAAAGGTTTTTCGGGGCGCCGCCCCGTGCCCCAAGGTTTTTCCGGGGCGCCGCCCCGTGCCCCGGCAGCTTTCTTGAAAGAAAGCTGCGCAAAGAACTTTCAACAAGTTTTTTACTTTCTTTTTCTGTAAAGTTTTTTTGCTCCACCTTTTTTTCAAAAAAGGTGGAAAAATCCCCAAAAAGAAAACGCCGAGAGAGATTTCGCCGTCCGCGGACGGCGACAAGGGCTACGCGCCCTTGACTGCGCCGCCTTTGAAAAGTCGGGCGAAACTTTCACAAGAGAAAGCAATTGATTTTTCTGTAAAGTTTTTTGGCTCCACCTTTTTTTCAAAAAAGGTGGAAAATTTACTCGACGTTCTGTATCTGCTCTCTGATCTTTTCGATCTCCGCCTTAACAGAGACAACGAGGGCGGCGATATCGGTGTTTGAACACTTTGAGCCCGTGGTATTTATCTCGCGATTGAGTTCTTGAAGGAGGAATTCAAATCTTCTGCCGACAGGCTGATCCTGTTGCGTAAGTGCGTGCAGTGCGCTTATATGTGTACGCATACGCACGATCTCCTCGTCGATGGCAACACGGTCGGCGAATATCGCACATTCGGTAAGTATCCTTTGCTCGTCGGCTTTGACGGAATATTCGTCAAGCACGCGGCGAAGCTTTTCCTCAAGCCGCTTTCCGTATGACGCGATATCGGTCAAAGATATCTGTTCGATCGCGTTCACGTGCTCGGAGATGCCGTCGAGCTTCTGCCTGATATCATTCATAAGCGCCTCGCCTTCACGAGATCTCGCGCTGTCGTATATTTGAAGAGCCTCATCAAGCACGGAGAGAACATTTTCGACGGTCTTTGCCGTATCGTCCTCGCTCTCGCCCTCTCCGACTATGAAGATATCTCGGTTTGCCGCGACCTGCATAACGCTGATATCGTCCGCAAGTCCGAATTTTTGGGCAAGCTCGCGAAGCGCGTTTATGTAGCTTTCGGCGTACGCCTCATCCAGCTTCACCGTCACGCCTTTGCTCTCGGAGGCAAGTATTCCGATCGTTATATCTATTTTGCCGCGGCTTATGCCGAACTCGGCAAGCCTCGGACGGATATATTCTTCAATATACGAATATTCTCTCGGAAGCTTAACGGAGCAATCGAGAGCTTTTGAATTAACGGACTTTATTTCGACGGATATTTCCTTGCCATCGAGTATTTTTTTGCCTCTGCCGAAGGCGGTCATACTTTTGAACATCGGGCTCACCTTTTCTTTTCAGTCTGCAAACATCGTAAATATAAATATACATAATAATTATACCATACCCGCAAAGGGTTTGTCAACTTTTATTTTCGGGTTTTTAAAATTGTTTCAGATCCCGCTCTGTTCGCGCAAGCTCAGATCTCGATCCAACCGAAAAGCTCTCGCAAAAAGATGTTTTTTCGGGGCACCGCCCCGCGCCCCGGCAGCTTTCTAAAAAGAAAGCTGCGCAAATAACTTTCACAAAAAAATATAAAAAATCCCTCTTTGAAGTTTTTTGGCTCCTCTTTTTTGCCGACAAACTTAAAAGGCAAAAAAAGAAAGTTTACCGTCTGCGGCACGACTTTGATCAAAGTCTAAAATGCACGCCGTTCTTACGGTAAACTTTTTATTTGCATTAAGCGATCATCGCTCCATTCATTCATCGAGCCAGCATTTTGATCCTGTCAAGCGCGTTTTGGAGAATTATCTCCGCCGAAAGAGTGTCGATAACGCCCTTTCGCTTATCACCTCGTGTATTGGTCTCGTTCAGATATCTCGACGCCGCCATTGTCGTCATTCTCTCGTCAAAAAGCCCAACGGGTACGCCGTCAAGCTGTTTTGCCAGTGCTTCGGCGAATGCCGCCGCTTTTTCCGAGCGCGGACCGAGAGTGCCGTTCATATTCACGGGATGACCGACGATGACAGCCGATGCGCCTTTTTCCTTGACGATAGACACTATCTTCTGCACGGTCTTTTTGGTGCCTCCGACGCTTATCGTGCAATTTCCGAAAGCGAATGCGCGCCTTTCGTCGCTGACCGCTATACCCGTTCGCACGTCTCCGTAATCCACGGCAAGTATTTTTCCCTCGGTCTTTGCTATCTCCTCAATACTTGCTATCCGAATGTTTTCTCCGTCGGACATCTTATGCTTTCCTCTTTCCTCTCAGATTTTTTCTTTTACCGTGTTACGCTTTTACATTTTTCCCGCCGTCAGCTTTATGATCAGCCTTATATCGTCAGGCATAGTCTTTGCCTCATGAGCCGCGCGGCAACGGTGGATCTCCTGACATTTCGTACATTTATGAACTATGATATAGCCCTTGCGCGGATCCGGCTCGACGCGGATGGGCTCCATCTGCCCGCCGCACTCGCACGCGCGGTCTCCCGGGTTTATATCGACGTGAAGTGACCAAAGGCAAAACGGACAATGATTTCTCGAGCTGTATCCGAGCGGCTCGACGTATTTGCCGCAATGAGCGCAGACAAATCCGTTATCGTTTTTTGCAAATCTTTTCTGTTCCATATTCCGTATCTCCGATCTTGCGTTTTTATTCGGTAATGTCGCGACGGGTCAATCGGTTACATACCCGAGCTCGCAAAGGCGTTTCCAAATAAGATCCGCAGAAACCTCTGCATTGAACAGCTCGTCCGGTGCTTCGTTAAGATGCTTCCGATAAGGCTCCAACAATGACGGAGTTCGAGCAAACTTTATTACCGCATCTGCCGCAAGTCGGGAACTTGGAATATACATAGCCCCCTTAAGATCGCGAACATAGTAATTTTTTATTCCGCGTTCTACGTAAGTCGCGCACTTGCTCACGATTATCGGAACGCCGAGGGCCGCCGGCTCCGCTATCGAATTTGCGCCGCTCTTGCCTACGTAAAGGTCGGATGCCGCGATATACTCGATTATCCTATCGGTAAATCCGAACGCCAAAAGCGTTATGTGCTCGGGGCATTCGCGCGACAGCTCTTTAAGCCGCTGTGCGAGCTTTTCGTTGGTTCCGCACAATGCGATGATGGTGATCGGAATGTCACAGGTCTTCACAAGTCTCTCGACCGTCGAGCCAAGTCTCGCCATACCGTACCCGCCGTCGCTCAGTGATACGGTAAATCTATGCTCATCAAGTCCCAATCTCCGCCTTACAGCGGCTCTATCGGCGACCTTCTTCAGCTCGGTTACCTCCTTACGCGCGGGAAACGGGATTCGCGTAATATTTCCTCCCGCGTACATTCTTATACGCGAGATCTTACGCTCGCCCGCATCGCTTGAGATCAAAAAGTTATTGCAATCGACGTCAAACATTCCGTTTGAATAGACATCGGGGCAAAAGCAGATCGTATAGGGGCGCGGACCACGCATTTTGTTTATGTAATAAGGAGTTGCCCAATGCGCCGTATAGACGAGGTGGGCGTCAAGCTCCTCCATATGTTTTATCGCACGCGGAGCCGCCTTTATGCCGCTGAAAGTGCAGGAAAGCAAAAACGTCACCGCGAAGCTGTCGCCCGCTATCAGGTTTCCCATCTTATAGAGAACGCTGAGCACGGGTGTTCGGCTGTTATCCTTGACTGCGTGCATAAAAAGCTTTTCCGTCTTTTGCATATCGGGGTCGTTGGTCTCGGTAAAAAACTTCGACTCGACGATCTCGACTTTATCGCCGTATTTAGTGCGGAAAGCCTCGCACACCGTGCGAGTCGGAACGATATGTCCCTTACCGGCTTCTACATAGGTAAAGACAACTCTCGGTTTCTCGCCGTTCTCGGGGCGGTTAAGCCGCGCCAATCGGTCAAGGCGTTTATGCTCGAGCGATATTTCCGCACAGGCAAGGAACGCCGCATATACCATTGCAAAATTGGGATAGAAGAAGAAGTTATCAAGCAGTGACATACCGAGCAGGCAGATCGGAACTCCGAGAAGCAAGAGTTTATCCAGCGAGCACCTTCTGAATATCGCCTCAAGCATATGCTTGAGATGAACGAGAAAGGCAAATATGCCGAGAAGTCCCATCGACCCGAGGAATTCCACGAAGATATTGTGATACATCACGTTGTATATGTCCTTCGTTTCGCAACCGCTTGACGTAAATCCCGAGCCGAAGATCGGATAATGGGTAAAATCGCGAAGCCCGTTTGCCCACAGCGTTGCCCTCTCTCCGAGAAAATCAATCAGCGACAGCTCGCCCTCTTCGTTCCCCATATCGAGGCGAAGAGATATCAGAAGTCTATTCAGCCAGCTCTGCCCCTCTTCGTCGTACATACGCGGCAAGGTTATCACGCATATTATCACCAACAGCACGGTCAAAAGCACGGCGATGCGGAGCGTGCGCTTATTCTTTCCGCTGATACAGCAAAAGATCGAGCCGAGAATGAGCACTATTCCGCCGAAAACGATCGCGGAGCGCGTATCTATGAATACGTTCATACCCCAGAAGAAAATTGCCGACAGATAATAAAACAGCGGAAATTTATGCGAGCGCGCAAGGTAAAGCGCGGCGGGAATTGCCACGGCTATTGCCGCCCCCACCATCGTCGAGCGTCCCCACGAGACGTTAAACACCAAACGATTGACACGTTCGATTCCGGGTGCGATCGTGATAAAGAGATTATCAAACGCGTTGGCGCGAAAAGCAATTATCAGCACCTGAGCGGAGACCGCGAACGAAGCCGCGACCAAGGCCTTGCAGGCATACGAAATACCGTTCTCCGAGCGCGATATCACGGTAAGAAACAGGCAGTAGAAGACGGTCAGAGGTATTGCCGTCAGCATTCCGAAGAGGAAATTCTCTATACTCCAAAGCGGCGTAAATGCGCCGTTGAGCATAAGTGCCACGTCGATAAATATGATCCCCCAGAAGAACAGTCCTCGTTTCTTCAATATTTCGGAAAACGCACCCGTAACGCCAAGCTTATAGAAAAATACCATAAGCAGAAATACAAGGCATATTGCAAAATGGATAATAGACGACTCGTTAAAGGTAGGCTGACCGCCGACAGCATAAAAATCGGGAGAAATATCCGCGCCGATCGAATAATAGATCATAAACGCCGGCACAAGAAAGACCTTCAGATCGTTTGAAAAAAGCCCGGTCAACGCCGTAATGAGCGACAGAATGTACAGGCACGGTATATATACGTTACTCGGATTTGAAGCCGAGATAACGCATATTATCGCAAACACAATAGGATATGCGACGGTATTTTGAAGCTTTACAAAAGAAGAAACAAGTCGAGACCTCTGTCTTATCCGTTCAAATATATCCATATAGATTCGGCGCTCAAAAAGCGCTCCCCCATTTCTTTAAACTTTCGTACGATGCAAATACAATTATATCATAAAGACCGAAAAAATCAATATTTTCCGGGGCGCCGCCCCGCACCCCAAGGCTTTTCCGGGGCGCCGCCCCGTGCCCCAAGGCTTTTCCGGGGCGCCGCCCCGTGCCCC
>CAYYND010000032.1:0-19485 GCA_964472845.1 uncultured Lachnospiraceae bacterium
CTTCTCGCTTTGCCTGCGTTGGCGGCAATGATCCTCTTGAGATCTGCGTAGTGATCGTCGGGGCTCATAGGAACCTGCTGACCGTACATCTCATACGTTACACCGTAATTGAAGGTATCGCAGATTATGTAGAGGTCGTGACCTCTGAGAGATTCTCTTATCATAGCCTTGCCCTCGCCTGTGCCGAATCTCGGACAGTCCGCTTTGGTTATGAATGTGTCGGAATCCTCATAGCGGCGCCATTGCTTGAGGTAGCTGTCTACCTGCATAACAAATTGCTCGCATCCTCTCATTCCAATAATACTGAGTTCGCCGTAAAGTGTTTCTTTCATTGTACTCCTCCATACTGAGATAATAGATACTGTTTGATTTTTAACGCGATTTCAACCTATTATAACATACATTTCGATATTTGAAAAGATTAAATGCGCTTTTTTTGCGGATTTTGCGAAAAATTGTTGATTTGAATAATAAAATCGATAGTTGTGTCGAGTTTTATATCCTTCTCGCCACGCAATAAACTTATTTCAGCTCGACGACCGTTACTCCGCCGTCTCCCTCGCCGTACTGACCTATGCGGAATTTCTTTATCCTCTTGTCGGATTTGAGATATTTCCAAAGTGCATTTTTAAGTGCCCCGGTACCTTTTCCGTGTATAAGGTGTACCGTTCCAAAGCCTGCCAGGATAGCGGAATCGAGATACTTGTCGACCTTGAACCAAGCCTCCTCGCCCGTAAGTCCGCGCAGGTCGATCTCATTCTTAATGCCGTGCGACAGATCTGCCGTAAACGTGGATACGGGACGCTTTACGTTTGAGGCGTCCTTGTATACCGACTCGCCTTCGATAAGACGAACCGATCTTACCTTTGTCTTTATCCTCATAGCTCCGACAAATACGAATACATTTCCGCCTTTGTCGGGAAGCGTTGCGATCCTGCCGTTCTGATCAAGCTCGGGAAGGAATACCTCGTCATCGACCTTGAGAGGGCGGGGAAGCTCGTAGTCGTCGTCCGGGATTTCGGGAAGTACGGGATCTATCTCATCCGCGTGCTCTCTCAGATGTGCACGTACTGCGCGTCGCGCCGCCTCAAGTTCGGATCCGAATTTGTCCGTATCCTTGGCTTTCTTAGCCTTTTCAAGCTGCTCAAAAACAAAGTTGCTCGACGCGCGCGCGCCTTCAACCATAGTTACGGCTTGCTTGCGTGCCTTTTCAAGCTCGTTTTCGGCGGTATCAAGCTTCTTTTTTATTTCGGATTCGGTCTTTGATCTGAACTTTTCGTACTCTTCCTTGGATCGGCGAAGCTCGTCTCTTTCTCGCTCCATTTCAAGTCGCGTTCTTTCGAGCTCTCCTATCACGTCCTCGAATTTTCTGCTGTCGCGGCTGACGTGGGTCTTGGCTTTTTCAACTATCTCGTCGGGAAGCCCGAGCTTTGTTGAGATTGCAAAGGCGTTGGATTTGCCCGGAGTTCCGATGATGAGCTTGTAGGTCGGTCTCAGCGTCTCGACGTCAAATTCGCACGAGGCGTTTCTGACGCCTTTCGTATTGAGCGCGTATGCCTTCAGCTCGGCATAGTGAGTCGTGGCGGCGCATATCGCCCCTTTTTCCCTTACGTGCTCAATGACGGCGGTAGCGAGTGCCGCACCCTCAACGGGATCGGTTCCCACGCCGAGCTCATCGAAGAGCACGAGAGACTCCGAGGTCAGCTCGGAAACTATTTTTACTATGTTGACCATATGAGATGAGAAGGTTGAAAGAGATTGCTCGATGCTTTGATCATCTCCTATATCGGCAAGTACACGGTCAAAGATACATATTTGCGATCCGTCGTCAACGGGGATGTGAAGTCCCGACTGCGTCATAACGGCAAAGAGCCCTAACGTCTTGAGCGTTACCGTCTTTCCTCCCGTGTTGGGACCTGTGATTATTATCGTGTCGTAGCCGTTTCCGATCGAAACACTTACGGGAACGACCTTGGATCTGTCTATCAGTGGATGCCTTGCGCGGACGAGATCTATTACGCGCTTGTTTGTCCTTATTTCTGGCGCAGTAGCTCTGAGCCTTGAAGAAAATTCGGCGCAGGCAAAGCAGAACGCAAGCGTGTTGATGTTCTCATAGTCATACGTCAGGGTCTCGGATTTTTCGGATACCGCTGCCGAAAGCTCTGCAAGTATGCGCTCGATCTCATGCTCTTCCTTTGAACGGAGCACCTTGAGCTCGTTGTTCGCTTCGACGACGGGCATAGGCTCGATGAACACGGTAGCCCCCGAGGCGGACGTGTCGTGAACGAGACCCTTTACCTCGCCCTTGCACTCTACCTTTACGGGGATAACATAGCGTCCGCCTCGCATGGTTACGATGTTCTCTTGAAGGTATTTTGAATAGGATCCGCTCGTGTAATGCTGAAGCATCTCTCTTATGCGGCTGTTCGAGGCGTTTATCTTGCGTCTTATATCCGAAAGCGCGGGGCTTGCCTCATCGGCTATCATATCCTCCGAGATAATGGAGCGAAATATACGCTCCTCGAGCGGACGTGAGGCGATGAGCCTGTCAAATATCTCATCAAGTACCGTATCGAAAGGCTTGTTGACCTTGATGTAGTCCGAAAGCGTGCGAGCGGTCCTTAGAATGTTTGCGCAATCAAGCAGCTCGCGAGTTGTCAAAATCGCACCTTTTTGCGCACGTCCCGTCGCTTCCGAAACATCTTTTACCATTCCGAATGAGGGCGTTCCCTTTATATCTATCAGCCGCTTTGCATCCGTGGTACGCGCAAGGCGGCGTTTTACCTCGTCAACATCATCGCTCGGAGACAGTGCTGCGGCGCGCGCCTTTGCGCCTTCTGTGTTGGCACAGTCGGCAAGCATCGCCCGTATCTTGTCAAATTCAAGCGCGGTGACGGTCTTTTCATTAAAAAACATTGCTTTTCCTCTTGATTATCGTATGTTAGTTAAGTTTTTGTCTGTCATGTAAGCGGTGCTTTTATATGCTTCCGCTTTTCAGAGTTTTGTAAAAATCCAGCGTGGTAAATCCGCGCCCCAAGTGCCACGTCGCGTAGATCTCGGCAAAGCGCGAGAGATCGTAGCTGTCCTTTTCGCTGTCGAGTCTGAAGGCGAATATGCGCTTCGGATCTGCGCTCAAAATGTATCTTGCGGTGTTTATCACGCCAAGACTTACGGGAATGTATGTGTTCCGTTCTCCGAGGGCATTGACGTAATCCCTTACGTCGTCGTGCGCGTCGCAAGGCTTGTCCGCGGATGATCCGCCAAAACATTCGGGGCAGAGAAGCCGCCCGTTCATTATGTCAACGTAGTAGAGTTCACAGCTTTCCTTGTGACACTCATCGCAAGCGGACAGATCGGGCATATAACCGGAATAACAGACCGCACGAAGCTCAAATACCGCTTTTATTATTCCGTGCGGCTTTGCGGACTCAGAGATCATATAGAATGAGTTGAGCAGAAGCCGAAGTATCTCGCCGCCCGATTCGTTTTCATCGGAAAGCTCGTATGCAAGATCCGAAAGGTACGAGGCAAGCGCGACACTTTCGATACTGTCACACAAACGCGGAAAATAAGTGTTTACGAGCGCATCCTTGATCCAATACATTCCGTTTCTTTCATAAAGCTCAAACGTGGAATAGGTAAAGAGCTGAACCGAGGGCAGATATTTGTATCTTACCGAACGCCCTCCCTTTGCTATGACGCTGATCCTGCCTTTTTCGATGCTCAAAAGTGAGATCAGACGGTCATTTTCGCCGCAATCGGTCACTTTCAGAACGAGCGCATTGATAACTGCGGTCTTTGACATAGCCTTCCTCCTTTTGATTTTAAAGATTGGTTAATTGTAAGAATAATTTTTTAAAAGTTCTTGAGGGGGGCGGGGGAAACTTCTTTCGGGAAGTTCCCGCGAAAATTACTCTTCGCTGTCGTTGTAACCGAAGTTTTTGACTAGACCGACGCTGTCGCGCCAATTTTCCTTGACCTTGACCCAGAGGTTAAGATATACCTTCATACCGAAGATCTTTTCGAGATCCTCGCGCGCGTAAGTGCCTATGAGCTTGAGCGCCTCGCCGTTTTTGCCGACGATGATGCCTTTGTGAGACGCCTTTTCACAGAATATCTCGGCTCTGATGCGCAAGAGCTTGCCCTCGGTCTTGAATTCTTCGATGACTACCGCGGTGCCGTGAGGTATCTCCTTGTTCAGGGTGCGAAGGATCTTTTCTCTGATCACCTCTGCGGCTATCTGCCTTTCTGGCTGATCGGTGATCATATCCTCGGGGAAGAAGAACTCCGATTCGGAAAGATATTTTGCACATTCATCGAGTACTTCATCAACTCTGTCGCGCTTTTTCGCCGCGATCGGAATAAACGCATTGAAATCGTGAAGAGTCTGATA
Organism: uncultured Lachnospiraceae bacterium; assembly: GCA_964472845.1. Lineage (GTDB taxonomy): Bacteria > Bacillota > Clostridia > Oscillospirales > CAG-272 > HGM12650. The sequence continues at coordinate 4,394 of CAYYND010000032.1, forward strand.
GACCATAATGCTGTCGGCAACTTGATTTGCGTTGCAAAGATCTGTTTTGTTGAGAATAAGTATCGACGGGAGTCGGCTCTTCTTTAAATATTCTATTATACCCTTTTCAACGTGCGTCGGCTCTTTTCCACACTCGGTAACAAGCACGATGAGGTCTGCCTCTTGCATAGTTGAATTTGCCGCTTTTACCATATAATCACCGAGCTTGTTTTGCGGCTTGTGTATTCCGGGCGTGTCAAGAAATACAAATTGCTCGTTGTCTCTTGTGTGTATTCCTATTATTTTGTTTCTCGTCGTTTGGGGCTTGCTTGATACTATCGCGATCTTCTCGCCGAGAATGCTGTTCATAAGAGTGGATTTTCCTACGTTCGGTCTACCCACGATGGCTATAAATCCTGTTTTTTTCATATTTGTTTGATCTCCGTTCTGTTTTTTTGCGGAATTTTTTGCTGTTTCCCGGGCACTGACCGGACCCCTCTCGGATCTTTCTTAAAAGAAAGTCCTAAGAACCCCAAGAACCTTTAACAGAAGCAATTGATTCCTTTTTGAAGTTCTTTGCGCAGCTTTCTTTCGGGAAAGCTGTCGGGGGACAGGGCAGAGCCCCGATAAATAACGCTTTTTTACTTTACATCTCCCGTGATGCCGAGTCCGAGCACCTCCATTACACGACGCTGACGATATCTCATATCGTTTTCGTCTTCCTCTCCTGTCTCGTGATCGTATCCAAGCAGATGCAGCGTCGAGTGAACACATAAGAAGGCTGTTTCTCGCTCAAGACTGTGCCCGTAAGTGTACGCCTGTTCGTTCGCCTTTTCAAGCGAGAGGATTATATCTCCGAGCTCGATCGTCTCTCCGTCAAAGAATTCATCTGTTTCAAAATCGTTGAGAGGAAATGAGAGAACATCGGTCGCTTTGTCGATGCCGCGATATTCGTTGTTGTATTTTCGTATGCCTTCATTGTCCGTGAAGGTGACGTATACCGCTGCCGGAGCATCAAATCCTTCAAACTCGAGCGTTTTCAATATAGCCGACCTTATCAGCTCGCGCAGAGATTTTGATATTTTATATTTGTATTGCGCGTTTTTGTAGTGTATACTCAAATGTTGTTTCATCTTGCTTTTTCGCTTTCCATATCTTTTTCGGACGTGTCAGTCGTGCTTTTTGGCGCCCGATTGAGTCCCTTTTCTTACCGCCTTGTAGGTCTTGCGCTCACGGTCATCCGATACCGAATGGCGCCTTGCGTGTTGCTTTTCGTACTTATCGTAGGCGAGTATGATCTCTTGAACGAGCTTGTGACGGACGACATCCTTTTCGCTGAATTCGTGGATCTTTATGTCTTCTATACCGTCAAGTATCCTTACCGCCATAGCAAGACCGCTCTTCTGACCGCTCGGCAGATCGGTCTGCGTGAGGTCACCCGTAATTATGGCTCTCGAATTATTTCCAAGTCGGGTCAGAAACATCTTCATCTGTTCCGGCGTCGCGTTTTGTGCCTCATCGAGAATTATGAAAGAGTCGTCGAGCGTACGTCCTCTCATATATGCAAGCGGTGCTATCTCGATTATCTGCTTTTCAATGAGTCTCTGATAATTTTCAACTCCCATCATATCGTAGAGCGCATCATAAAGCGGACGGAGATAGGGATCTATTTTGCTTTGAAGATCGCCCGGCAAAAATCCGAGCTTTTCTCCCGCTTCAATGGCGGGGCGCGTCAGAATTATGCGGCTTATCTGGTGCTCGCGAAGCGCCTTTACCGCCATAGCCACCGCAAGATAGGTCTTGCCTGTACCCGCAGGTCCCACGCCGAATACTATCGTGTTTTTCTTTATCGCATCGACATATCGCTTTTGACCGATCGTCTTTGCTTTTATGGGCTTGCCCTTTCCCGTAACGCAGATGCAGTCCGAACCGAAATCCTCGAGCTCGGCAGTCTGACCGTCTATTACCATATCGATAACGTATCTTACGGATTGCTCGGTGATAAACTCACTGTAATCCGACATCTTTCTAAGCAGACTGACCGCCTTTGCCGCCTTTGTAACGTTTTCCGAATCTTCTCCCGATATCGATGCCGCGTCTCCGTTATCAACGGCGCAGTTGGCTATCCTGACCGAGAAGGCTTTTTCTATCATTCTGACATTCATATCGTAGCTTCCGAAGACCTTCGAGAGTGCCTCTCCCGTTCCGAACGGTACTATTTTCTGAAACATAAGATCACCGATCCTTTCCTTTGGACTTGCTTTGTATTTACTCTGATATCAATTGCCGAGAATATCGTATTCGAATTCGATATTTTGGGTGATATCTTCGATTATCTGTATATCGCACGTCAGCTTTACCGAGTCCTCGCCGATCTCGGCCTTTATGCTTTTTGAAACAAGCGCGGCGTCCTTGGTGTATTTGTAAAGGCTTGATTCAAGCTCACGATAGGCAAGCTCGGTCGCCTCGTCGCACGTGCGCGTTGCGGTCTCGTATTTGTATTCGAGGTGGCGCACGGATTCAAACACTATCGGCATATCTCTTTCGCTGACAAGAGAAAAAATATTACTCTCCTTTATTGTATCACAATCGGGGGGTAAATTTCCACTGTTTTTTGAAAGTTTTATCACATTTGAGAAGAAAATTAGTTTATTTTCCCGTATTTCGACCCCTGTGTATACTTTCGCTTGATATTTATAAGGAATTTCTATCTCTATACGGTGGTCTGTCTTGGCAAATATTTTCCCTCTGGAAGGTCTCAGCCTGAATCCGAAGTTCGGACTGTCGTAGATCCCGCTGACAAGGATATCTCCTTTTGAAACGATATCTCCGATCTTTACGACGGGCTTTCCCGTGTACACCTCAAGGGAGACTATCTCTCCGTTTTGCGTTGCTATCAAATTAGAGGGCTTCGCTTCCGTCCTGTCGGGGACGGCTTGCTTTTCCCTTACTTCTACGTTGGCTACCGTACCTATGATATTTATGCTTACCCAGGAGATACTCTCCGAGTTTATAAGCATCTTGTTTTCTATCTCGTCAACATCGAGCATACCGATCTTTTTCCCCACGGAAAGCCCCGCTTCTTCCAGCTCGCGTATGACCTCAAGTTCGGAGATGCTGTTGTTTCCGACGATCCTTATATCCCATATGACACAAAGCGAGGCATATATTATTGCACACATTATAAAAAATCCCGCAAAAGCTCCCACGCGATATTTATAACGCTTGAAAAGGAAGGGAAGCCCTATGCCGCGTTCAAGCTTTATCTCAATATTGATCTCCGAGTCGGTAAGGTCTTTCAGTATCCGCTTGTAGGTCACGAGCGTACAGAACATTATGGCTCTGCGATCTCCGTTAACGTCCGTAAATGCCGAAAGCGACCGATAAGAGTATCCCTTCTTCATACACATATCAAGAAGCGCGGCGGCGTCCGTTTCCTTGAATGAAATGACACAGGCTCCTACCGTAAAAAGGAACGGATTGTATCCGTATGACGCGACCGCGCGTACGATCTTTTGGGGCTTTTCTGCCCGTTGCTCAGCCTTCTCCTTGTCCGCAGTCTTCACTTGCTTTTTCCCCCTCGCTTACCGAAATATAATCTTCCGTGTTCGTAAAGATCACACTGTTTATGTAGCCGTTTATGCCGACAGTGTCTGCAAAATACGCTACGCAAGATAGCTTTTTCCCTCTTATTGCCGCCGAGCAGTCGGAAAGGCGAAGTATGATCTCTTCGTCGGAATATTTTTCTATCTTCCGACAGCCGCCGACCGTCATCTCGCATCTGCCGCGTAGTTCGATCAAGCCTCCGCTCACAATGTCGTTTGAAATACCGAGCCTGCTCGCAAGCCTGTCTTTGAACGGGACGGATGCCTTTGCTTTTCGATTTTTTCTTTGTTCAGACATATGTAACCTCGCATATCAGGCAGAATTAACTGCCGATGTTTTTCATATATTTAACTTGGATCCTGAGTACAGTATATTTTATGCGTATTCGGATCGGATATGAGGCTTAAAGCCGAAAGTTGAGAGCTAAAGGCTAAAAGCTAAAAGATGAAAGACGGTGGAGGGAAAATGCAGAACAGCTGTAAGTGTGGAAGTGCCGTGGGAGAGTCGGTCGGAGTAAAGAAAATAGCTCGCAATTTGAGTTCTGGCAGAGCTGTATTTGGTGCTTTGTCGCTCTTTTCTATGCTTTTGATGCTTCGCAACAGCGCCGTGGCTATCGAATATATGAAAAGCGGTATGGAACTTTGCGTAAAAAACGTGATACCGTCATTGTTTCCTTTTATGGTCATATCCGAGCTTTTGGTAAGCTTTGACGTCGGGGAACGTATCGGGAAATTGCTGAAAGGACCTATGTCGCTCTTTTCGGTGTCGGGGGCGGGAAGCAGTGCCGTGATCCTTGGAGCTTTGTGCGGTTTTCCCGTCGGAGCGCGTACCGCGGTGGGACTCTATGATCGCGGTCGGATAACGAAAAAGGAATGCGAGCACCTTTTGACCTTTTCAAATAATCCGAGCTCGGCATTTATCATAAGCTCGGTTGGGGTCTCGCTGTATTCGGATCATAATTTGGGAATAGCGCTTTTGTGCCTTACTTTGGCATCATCGCTCATCATAGGGTATACGATGAAATATTATGTATACTCAAAGGATGAAAGATCGTCACGCCGAGATGAGGTCTCCGAGATCCCTTCATCCCGTGCCGGGGTAAGGGCGTTTACAGGTGCGGTCACATCTTCCGCCGCGGCAATGCTGAACGTCTGCGCTTATGTCATCTTTTTTGCGTCGCTTATCGGTGCACTTGGGAATATGCTCTCGTCGATTGGCGCGAGTAAAGAAATATGCGCGTTTCTGTACGCGGTATTTGAAATGTCGTCCGGCGTAAGCGAAGCATCAGCGTTGGAAAATTACGCGGCAGGGCTTGTTATGACGGCATTTGCGCTCGGATGGTCGGGCATATCCGTGCACTGCCAGATCGCTTCCATGTGTGACGGAAGATCTCTTGATCTGAAGCCGTACTTTATAGCTAAAGCGTTGCAGGGAACACTCTGCGCGATAACGGCGATGGCGGTTTTGCTGATTCGTAAGGTATTGTGACTGCTTTTTTCTTGCCCGTCTCGACGACGGCACGCAAAAAGAAAAACACCGTGACGGCAACAATGCCGTCACGGTGCATATTATATTGCAATGTCAGACCTCAAACACGGTCCTTTATCTCTTTTGTGATCTTTTCAACGAATTCATCAAGCTTCATCGAGACCGTATCGCCCGTATCTCTGTTACGAATGGATACCGTGCCATCTTCCGCTTCCTTTTGACCGACGATGACCATATAGGGAACACGGTCAACAACCTGAGCCTCGCGGATCATATAACCTATCTTCTCGTTTCTTGCATCAAGCTCAACGCGTACCTTGGCTTCTCTGAGCGCATCATAGACCTTGTTTCCGTATTCCGCACATTTTTCGGATACGAGAAGTACCTTTGCCTGTGTGGGTGCAAGCCAAACCGGGAACTTGCCTGCGTAATGCTCTGTGAGAACTCCGATAAATCTTTCGATGGAACCGAAGCATACACGGTGTATCATGATAGGTCTCTGCTTTTCTCCCTTTTCGTCTGTGTATTCAAGCTCAAAGTTGAGAGGCATCTGGAAGTCAAGCTGTATGGTTCCGCATTGCCACGTCCTTCCGAGCGAGTCTTCAAGGTGGAAGTCTATCTTGGGTCCGTAGAACGCGCCGTCTCCCTCGTTTATGATGTAGGGCAGACCGAGTATCTCGAGTGCATTCTTGAGCCCGTTGGTAGCTGCTTCCCAATCCTCATCACTTCCCATACTGTCCTCGGGACGAGTGGAGAGCTCTACAAAATATTTGAATCCGAACTTGCTGTATACCTCGTTGATAAGGTGAACTACACCTACGATCTCGTCAGTGATCTGTTCGCGACGCATAAATATGTGAGCATCATCCTGAGTAAAGCAACGAACGCGGAACAGACCGTGAAGTGCGCCCTTAAGCTCGTGACGGTGAACTATTCCAAGCTCGCCTACACGCATAGGAAGCTCTCTGTAACTATGCGGCTGACTGCGATATACCATAACTCCGCCGGGGCAGTTCATCGGTTTTACGCAGAATGTCTCCTCGTCGATGATAGTGGAATACATATTATCCTTGTAGTGATCCCAGTGACCGCTGGTCTCCCAAAGATGACGATTCATAATGAGAGGCGTCTGTACCTCAACATAGTTGTCTCTCGTGTGGATCTCTCTCCAATAATCGATAAGCGCATTTTTGAGAGCCATTCCTTTTGGAAGGAAGAAGGGGAACCCGGGAGCCTCATCACAAAGCATAAAGAGTCCCATTTCTCTGCCTATCTTGCGGTGATCGCGTTTTTCTGCCTCCTCGAGCAGCTTGAGATAAGCGTCAAGCTCTTCTTGTGTCGGGAATGCGATACCCTTGACTCTTGTGAGCATCTTGTTGTTTTTGTCGTTTTTCCAATAAGCTCCCGACTGTCCCATTACCTTGAAGGCTTTGAGCCCCTTGGTGTAGCTGAGATGGGGACCTGTACACATATCGATGTAGTCACCCTGTTGATAGAAGCTTATCTCTGCGTCCGCAGGGAGATCCGCGATGTGCTCGACCTTGTATATCTCGCCTCTCTCTTTCATAAGCGCGATAGCCTCTTCGCGGGGAAGGACGAAGCGCTTTATCGGAAGGTTCTGCTTTACTATCTTTTTCATTTCCTTTTCGATCTTCTGAAGATCTTCATCGCCGAGCTTGGTATCGCCGAGATCAACATCATAGTAGAAGCCCTTCTCGTTGGCGGGGCCGTATGCAAATTTGGCGTGCGGGTAGAGGTGGCTGATCGCCTGAGCCATAATGTGCGCCGCCGAGTGACGATATACGTGTGTTCCCTCGGGAGAATTGTAATCAAAAAGCTTTACCTCGGCATCCTTGTCGATCACGCAGGTAAGATCCGCGGGATCTCCGTTAACGGTGGCGGTAACTATCGAACGATCCATAAGGCCGGCTTCCTTCGCGGCGTCGTATACGCTCACGGGAGCTTCGGAGACGTACTGACCGTTCTCGAATTTTACAGTAAACATATCAATGTTCCTCCAAAAGTTTTGTGTTTTATATAGATATTTTTTATTTTTTTCTTTGCGCGGTCGTGGGGAACGGCACCGAAGCGGTAAAAATAAAGCACCCCCGACAACAAATCTGTCCGGGGTGCGCTTTAGATCAGCCGCACGGTTCCACCCGAGCTTTCACTCATTTTATTCTGTTTTGACCGCAGGTGGTACACAAACGCTTTTACCGAGAGGCTCTCAGCCTACGCCTCTCTCTCTGTACGGATGAATTGCGCCGTGCTTGTCCCGCAGTTTCCGGATGCGTCAAGATCTCAAAGACCGATGACGTCCGATGCGACGAGGATCGTTTATTTATCTTCTGCTTTCGTTGTAGGTGGATTTCGGATTGTATATATCTCTCCAATCAAGATCCCCTCTGCCGAGCGCCGCTATAAGCGCCTCCGCGGTAGCTATATTCGTGGCTACGGGCACGTTGTTGTAGTCGCACATACGAAGAAGCTCGTGCTCTACGGGGTTATATTCTGACGAAGGGCGTGTGTCTCTGAAATAGAGGACCACATCGATCTCATTATAAGCAATTCGTGAAGTGATCTGCTGTTCACCGCCGTGCTCGCCGGCAAGAAGGTGCTCTATCTCAAGTCCGGTCGCGTCCGCGATGCAGTTTGCGGTTATGCCGGTGGCACACAGCTTATGCTTGCTTAAGATACCGCAGTATGCAATACAGAATTGTATCATCAATTCTTTTTTTGTGTCGTGTGCGATTATTGCGATTTCCATTGTCACGTTCCTTTCGTTCGATCTGTTCAAAAAGTCAGATGCCCGTGCAAGTCACAGGATCTGTGAATAAAGTAGGTTTGTAATAAAGATTGATATTGACCGATGAATGTACATATCGGTTGTGCATTATTCACAAAGCAATACTTCTATTGTATTATATCATAAAAGAATTTGCTTGTCAATCGGTAAATTGATATTTTTGTATTTTTTTGATAAATAATATATTGTTCACCGAAAAATGCAAGAATGTCAAACACATTTATGCAAAAATGTATTATAATATATCATCAAAAATGCTTGTGCACGATGAAATTCTGAAGTTTTAAGCCTCATAAACTGTATGTGGCGAGGAGGTAATATGGAAAATGATCGTTTGATCGATACTATGACGGAACTGCTCTCGGCGGTCGATCCCGACGTGGCGGGATCGATAAAAAAAGAACTTGAGCGCCAGAGAAACGGTATAGAGCTTATCGCCTCCGAGAACTTTGTGTCCGAGGCGGTGCTCCTTGCTACGGGGAGCATCCTCACAAATAAATATGCGGAAGGATATCCCGGAAAACGGTACTACGGCGGATGCCAATGCGTAGACGAGGTCGAAAATCTTGCAATAGAGAGGGCGAAGGCGCTTTTCGGAGCCGAGCACGCAAACGTACAGCCGCACAGCGGCTCTCAAGCGAATATTGCAACTTATGCGGCACTGCTTGAACACGGGGATACGGTTATGGGAATGAGCCTTTCGGACGGCGGTCACCTTACGCACGGAAGCCCTGTCAATGCCTCGGGAATAAACTATAACTTCGTGCCTTACGGACTTGATCCCGTGACACATCTTATAGACTACGACGCACTTGAAACAAAGGCGATGAGCGTCAGACCCAAGCTAATAGTCGCGGGGGCATCCGCTTACCCGAGAGCAATAGATTTTGAGCGTATATCAGGGATAGCCCAAAAAGTCGGTGCTTACTTTATGGTGGATATGGCTCACATTGCAGGACTTGTAGCCGCAGGATTGCATCAGAACCCCGTGCCGTATGCGGATGTGGTCACTACGACGACGCACAAGACCTTGAGAGGACCTCGAGGCGGTATGATACTTTGCCGTCGGGAACTTGCGAAGGCGATCGATAAGGCGATATTCCCGGGCAATCAGGGCGGGCCGCTCCTTCATGTGATCGCCGGCAAGGCGGTGTGCTTTGGCGAGGCGCAAAAGCCCGAATTCAAGGAATATCAAAGGCGGATAGTAGAGAATGCCGCGGCGCTTGCCGATGGAATGCTCGCGGAGGGCTTTGAGCTCGTTTCGGGCGGCACGGACAATCATCTTATCCTCGTGGATCTTCGTCCAAAGCACATTACGGGTAAGGATTTTGAGAGAAGGCTTGACTCTTTCAGAATAACGTGCAATAAAAATACCATTCCGAACGATCCCGAGTCTCCGTTTATCACTTCCGGTGTCAGAATGGGAACTCCTGCCGTTACGACGAGGGGAATGGGAGTCGAGGATATGAGATTGATCGCTCATCTTTGCGGACTTGCCGCGGACGCTCCGGAAAAGAACGGGGATCGGATCCTTGAGGCGGTAGATATGCTTGTTAAGAAGTATCCGCTGTACAGATGAAAGGATTAAGCCCGAAAAAGCCTTAACGACCTTTTGAAGATCTTGCTTGCCTTTCCGAGGGCTTGCAAATTAAATATGCAACGGACGTTATATGAGGACGATCCGTTGCTTTTTTCGCTCGGCCGCAGAATATAATTATTGTTAATAAAATTTCTTTAGAAAAAAGGTTGCAATTTTGCTTTGGATATGGTATCATATAATTGATATATTATATACATAGCGTATAAAAGGATCTTGCGCCTTTTACCGATACACGAAAGGAGGATGTGCTTGTGCATATTTTTGACCATATGGCTCTTGCGGGCGGCTTATTTGATAAGCTGACGGAGATGAGTAATTTCTTTAAAGAGCTATTTCGCAAAATAAGCGACTATAAGCTTTCGGAGGCTCTCGGCATAGAGCATTTTACCGATTACATAGACATATTTCTTTTAATAATATTCGTTTTTTGCGCGTTGAGGTATGTCAAAAAGCGACGCGCGGGTAAAATGCTTGCGGGCATCATCGTTTTGATGGTGATATACCTGATCTGCGATCTGCTTAATCTGCATACCGTCTCCTTCGTGTTCCAATGCTTCTTGAGCGGCGGCATTCTTGTGTTTGTAGTGCTGTTTACGGGAGAGATAAGGCAGGCGCTTGAAAAGTTCGGAACGCTTCCTGAATGGATCCTGGGCGTAAAATATCACAAGGGCGGAAAAGAGACTTGCGTCGATCGCCTTATGGATGCGATAACCGAGATATCTCTTTCCGAGAAGATGGGAGCTATCATAGTTATCGAGGGCTCCACAAAGCTCGATGACCATATAGGAAAAGACAAAGGACATAATACCATAGTTAATGCGGACATATCGACCGAGCTTCTGAAAACGATCTTTATGAACGGCACCGAGCTTCACGACGGCGGCGTAATAATCCGCGGAGGTAGGATCTATGCGGCGTCCTGCTACTTCGAGCCGACAAAAAGAAGTGATTACGTAAGCCACATAAACAGCTCGACGGGGCATCCGCTTGGCTCAAGGCATCAAGCGGCTATCGGACTTGCGGAGCAGAGCAATTCCGTGATCATCGTGGTTTCCGAGGAAACACATGCTATGTCGGTAGCATACAAAAGCGAGATACTTATAGACCTTTCGACCGATCAGTTGCGCGCAGTTGTAAAAGCGGCTATGACGGGAAATGAGAAGGACGTTGACGGTATTATCGATAAGCTGAAAAAGGTCAAGATACACTGATGACCGTTGTATTTCTGATGGGAAAGGAGAATGTTCCGTATGGATGAAAATAAGGCAGATATCAAAAATACGAACGATATCACAGACGAGACCCTTGCGGGATCGGAGACGGGAACCGATACTGCGACAGTCTCAGAGGCTCAAACCGAGACCGAGACAGGGATCAAGGCGGATACCCCCGTCAGCGGAAAGAACAGTATGTCCTCAAGCAATCTTCATAGACTGTCAAAGGACACGTCTCCTGTAAAGAGCGGCGACATCGCAGTGAAGATAGTCAAAGGATTTTTTTCCTTTGCGTGGATGCTCGTTATAAGTACCGTGGTAGCTGTATGTATATGGTCGTACGTTTTCAATATAGACAAGACAGAGTATCAAAAGACCTTTAAGGTTGCCGTTGATATCAGAGATTCCGATAACGTCGGCGAGGGCGAGTTGAATATCTATTCCGACGACGTTTTCTATGCGGATGTTACGATCAGCGGAAAACGCAGCGATATATATTCTCTCGACAGTGACAACATAAAAGAGCATATTTCTCTGTACGTGGATGCCTCAAACGTAATAGGCGCGGGGAGCACCGTGCTTACTGTTCGAAGCAGTATTACGAGCACATCGATGGATCTAAGCATCGGAAACGTCTCACCGTCATCCATTGCCGTCTTTGCCGATTATGAAACGTCAAAGACCGTGGAGTTGCGTAACGAGATAAATTATCTGCTAAATTCGCCGCTTTATGAGAAATATTCGGCAAGCACGGAGCTTGGCATCTCCGAGATAAAGGTAACGGGTCCGCGGTCTGTCGTCGATACGATAAGCTATGCCCGAGTATCTATGGATCTCGGCAGTGTTTCGCAGAGCCGAAACATAAATAATGTACCGATATCCTTTGCATCGAAAGACGGAGACGAGGTCTCAAGTAAGTATATCAAGAGCGATAATGATACTGTCGACGTAAAGCTGATGGTTGAAACTCAAAGATATATTCCCATAAGCATAGTTTGCGGATCAAACGCCGATGGACTGACCGCGAAGGCAGATCCCGCGGAGCTGTTGCTCAAGGGGGATCCTGCGGTGCTCGATGAATTCGGGAAGCTGATCGAACTTAACACCGAGCAGCTTTTCGACGGCAAGCAGATCAAAAACGGGTACATTATGCTCGTTGATATCAGGAGGATATCGCTGCCGGACGGCGTGTCTTTCGGTAAGAATTCCGTATCTTTGATCAAAGTACTGTTTTCGTCAAGTCCCGAGCACGAAAGCCATGCGGCGGAAAATGACGGTTGACGTGGTGTATTTGAATGAAATATCTGATATCTGATATAAAGCTTCCGTTCTTTGCGACGGAAGAAGAAATAATTGAAGATGCCGTGATCAGAATGAAGCGCGTCGGTTTTTATGATTCCGCGCTTCATTTTCGGCTTTATAAAAGATCCCTTGATGCAAGAAATCGAGACAATATTCTGTCCGTATCTTCTGTAATAGCCGAATCTTCATCGGCGGATAAGCCCTCAAAGCATTTTGATCCCGTGCGCGCCGCTCGATACCGTATAAGTCTTGTGGAAGAGGAGGAATACGGAAGCGAGCCGCTGAACCGCGGAAACGAAAAAATGACAGCAAGACCTCTTGTCGTCGGAATGGGACCTGCGGGGCTTTTTGCGGCACTTATGCTGGCTGAAAACGGCTATTCTCCTATGATCATCGATCGAGGTGATCGCATAAGTGACAGAGTGTCGGCGGTCGATATGTTCTATAAAAGCGGCAAGCTCGACACCGAGTCAAACGTGCAGTTCGGCGAGGGCGGTGCGGGAACCTTTTCCGACGGAAAGCTCGTGACACGAATAAATGATAAAAGATGCGGCTATGTTTTGAAACGCTTTTTTGAAGCGGGCGCTCCCGATGAGATACTCACAAAAGCGAAGCCTCACATAGGTACTGACGTGTTGAGAGGCGTAATATCAAAGATGACCGAACGCATCGCCGCGCTCGGCGGTACGGTCATATATCGATGTAAGCTTGAGGGTATATGCGAATATCCCGACGGAAGTATATGTGCCAAAACGAGCAAAGGCGACATAAGATGCGGTGCCGTGGTGCTTGCGGTCGGTCACAGCGCAAGAGATACCTATAAGGAGCTAAAGGCACACGGATTTTCTATGGCTCCCAAGCCCTTTTCGATCGGCGTAAGAGTCGAGCACCTGCAAGAGGATATCGACGCGGCACTTTTCGGAAAGTATGCCGGGCATAAGATGCTCGGGCCGGGTGAATATAATCTTTCGGATACGACTACGGGCAGAGGTGTGTATACCTTCTGTATGTGTCCCGGCGGCGAGGTGGTCGCAGGTGCATCCGAGGCGGGCGGTGTCGTCGTCAACGGAATGAGCAATCACGCAAGAGACGGGAAAAACGCGAACTGTGCGACGGCGGTCTCTGTCTTGCCCGATGACGTGGAAAAATATATGAGATCGTTTGGAACGTACAATGATCCCATCGATGCTGCAATAGAATTTCAACGCACGGTGGAACGCCGCGCGTTTGAGGTCGGCGGAGGGGATTTCTTTGCCCCGATCCAGCTTATGGGCGATTTTCTTGAGGGAAGAGTCGGACGTGAGCCGAAGAGGATAATGCCGACTTATATGGGAGGCGAGAGACACAGGGTTTCGGATCTTTCGCAGGTGTTGCCGCAGTTCGTGTGCGAGTCTTTGCGCCGCGGCTTCGGAGTATTCGATAGAAGGATAAAAGGCTTTGCGGTCAGTGACGCCGTTTTGACAGCGGTAGAGAGTCGAACGACCTCTCCCGTAAGGATCCTTCGTCGCAATGACCTTCGTGCCGAGGGGCATCCTCTTGTTTATCCGTGCGGTGAAGGAGCCGGATATGCGGGCGGAATAACCAGCGCCGCTGTTGACGGGCTGAGGTGCGCCGAGGCGATCATAGAGCGATTCAAGCCTGTTGACCTTTGAGCCCTATCGAACTTTTGGGGTGAAATATACACGGTAAATTACAATGCTGCGTATGCAGGCAGACGGTGCATACGGGAGCGGAACGGAGAATTTTGAATATGGAAATGAGACAAAGAGACCGTATTTGGTCTCTGAAATATAAGCTCGGAGACCCCGAGTCCGACAAAAAAACACAAATGCTTGCGGATGAGCTCGGAGTGTCGGAGCTTTTTGCGATACTGCTGAGGAACAGAGGGTATGATGACCCTGTGTCGGCGACGGCGTTTCTCAGAAACGAGGAGAGCGTGCTTCACGATCCGTTTCTTCTCAAGGATATAGTGCCCGCCGTAGAACGGATCAGACGCGCGGTTGAGGGTGGAGAAAAGATCGTTATTTACGGCGATTACGACGTAGACGGAGTTACGTCGGTAAGTATGCTTTACCTTTATCTCAGATCCAAGGGAGCTGATGTTTCATATTATATTCCGAGCAGAAGTGCGGAGGGCTACGGACTTTCGATGCCCGCCGTTGCGCGCCTTGCGGAAGAAGGCGCTGAGCTTATCATAACCGTGGATACGGGTATTACCGCCTGCGACGAGGTCGAATATGCCAAGACGCTCGGTGTCGATATGGTTATTACGGATCATCACGAGTGCCGTCCGGAACTTCCGCTTGCGTGTGCGGTGGTGAATCCGCACAGACCCGACTGCAAATACCCTTTCAAGGAGCTTGCGGGAGTGGGCGTCGTCTTTAAATGCGTGTGCGCATACGAAATGACACTCAGCCGCGAGAGCGGCGAGAAGGCGATAGATGCACTTCGCCGTATATGCAATCGGTATGCCGACCTTGCGGCGATAGGAACTATCGCCGACGTTATGCCGATCAAGGATGAGAACAGACTTATCGTAGCCAAGGGACTTAAGCTGGTCGATGAGACCGAACGTCCCGGACTTCGCGCGCTCATAGAAGCTATTTCCGCAGGAAATAATCTTACCAAAAGCGCATCGTCCATAACCCCCGTGAAAAAGAAAAAGATCACGTCGGGATTTGTGGGCTTCGGCATAGCTCCGAGGATAAACGCCGCGGGACGTATCTCGACGGCTTCCAAGGCGGCGGAGCTGCTTCTCGCGGAATCAGATGAGACTGCAAGGGAGCTTGCGTATGAGCTTTGTGAGATCAACCGCGCGCGCCAAGTCGAAGAAAATCGAATTGCTGAGCAGGCGTACGTTAAGATCGAGGAGAGCTTTGATCCTGAAAACGACAAGATACTTGTCCTTGACGATGACGGCTGGCATCAGGGGATAATAGGTATAGTAGCTTCCAGAATCACCGAAAAGTACGGACTTCCGTCCATACTCATAACCTTTGACGGCGCGACACGAGGCTATCCCTCCGATGACGATATCGGCAAGGGCTCGGGAAGAAGCGTAAAGGGAATAAATCTCGTGGAGGCTATGAATTCATGC
>CAYYND010000033.1:0-19396 GCA_964472845.1 uncultured Lachnospiraceae bacterium
TTCCTTATCGGAATGCTTCACCGTATAAGTATATTGCTTTGCGGTCTTTCCGCCGAGCACGGTATCAACGATTTTTTCATCGGGCTTGAATTCGGCAAAAGCTTTTTCGTAGTCCTCACAACACTTCGCCCAATACTCATCAACCGTCATAGAATCGGCGTATGCCAACACTTGAACGCTCGACTGATCCTCGACCGAATAGTAAGCCATCGAAAGATTGTCGCCGTCCTGCGTGACCCACGCAGTCGGAACGAAAAATTTATACGGAACATTACTTTCGGAAGCGAGTTTCATCCCTTCGGGAACGTCGGAATCTCCGCAAGACACCAACGTAAGCATTATTATAACCACAAGAAAAGCAGAAAATATTTTTTTCATTTTGATCTCCGCGCCGCCGGCTTCTAATTATCTGCTGCGGCATATCACATTTTTGTTTAGAAATACACTCAAAGCATAAATCTTATATTATGATACCACAATATTTTGTAAATATCAACAAATATATGTGAACAGATTATTCCCAAACTTAATTTAGGTCAAGCATTTTTTGTGCGGCACTGAGTATACCGATCTTTCCGCTCTCATAAGTAAGTCCGCCTTGGAAAAATGCAGTATACGGAGGACGGAGAGGACCGTCCGCGCTAAGCTCGATCGAAGACCCTTGTGTGAAGGCTCCCGCCGCCATTATTACCTTGTCCGAATACCCGGGCATATCCCACGGCTCGGGCGTGACGAATGCGTCTACGGGCGAGCCCGCCTGTATTCCGCGACAAAATTCGCAAAGCGCCTCGGGACTTCCCGTAATGACCGTTTGAATGATATCCGAGCGTATCTCGTTCCATCTCGGCTCTACGTTGTAACCGAGCTTTTCAAATATGTACGCCGCAAGATGTGCGATCTTAAGTGCCTGCGCGGTAGTGTGCGGCGCGTAAAACAGTCCTTTATAGAGGCTCTTGTTCATCCCCATAGTAGCTCCGACCTCAAGACCCACGCCGACCGATGTCAATCGATAGCTTGCAAGCTCGACAGCACGTTTAGTGCCCGCTATATAACCGCCCGTCTCAGCCATTCCGCCGCCCGGATTCTTTATGAGCGATCCTATTACCATATCGACGCCCATATGCGTCGGCTCTTTTGTCTCAACAAATTCCCCGTAGCAATTGTCCACAACGACGTATGTTTTATCGTTAAGTGACTTGACAAATCCGCATATGGTGCCGATCTCGTCTACCGAAAGCGTCTTTCTGTTAAGATATCCCTTTGAACGTTGGATAAATACGACCTTCAGTCTGCCGCCGTGCTTTTTTATCGCTTCACGGATCGCTTCGACATTAAAGCTTCCGTCAGGCAAAAGATCTATCTGATCGTAGTCAACGCCGAAATCCTTAAGAGATCCGTCACCCGGCGTACCCGAAATTCCTATTACCTCTTCAAGCGTATCGTAAGGCTTTCCCGCTATTGAAAGCATAACGTCTCCCGGACGCAAAAGTCCGAAGAGTCCGATAGCAAGTGCCTGCGTACCGTTTACGATATTATGCCTTACAAATGCCGCCTCGGCACCCATCACCTCTGCCCATATCTCGTCAAGGGTCTCTCTTCCCTTGTCATCATATCCGTATCCGCTCGAAGCACCGAACATAGCGTCGGACACGCGATATTTCTTAAACAGCTCCAATATTTTTGACGTATTTTGAAAGGAGATATCATCTATTCTTTCAAAATACGGTTTTAATTCATTTTCCGCCTGTAAGGTAAGCTCTGTAAGCTTCTTTGAAAATTCCATTTTAAATTTTTACTGCCTTTCTTATTCTGATCCGTTTTATATCTTCAAATGACTCGGAGCACTTATTTCATTTAAAGTCTCCGACTATTTTTTTAAAAGTATTTCCGCGCTCCTCAAAGTTTTTGAAAGCATCGAAGCTGGCACACGCGGGAGAAAGCAAGACGATATCTCCCTCGACCGCAAGTTCCCGTGCCTTTTGAACCGCGTCAAAAAACATCGGTGCTTCATACATTTTCAGTCCCGAGCTCGCAAAAGCGTTACAGCAAAGCAAAGCTCGCTTGATCTTTGTACCTGCCTCGCCCGTTATAACTACCGCTTTAGCCTTCTTGCAAAGCGACATTGCCAACGGCTCGAAAGGTATGTTCTTATCAGATCCGCCGCAGATCACAATAGGCTTCTTCGGAAGTGCCGAAAGCGCCGCATCCGTGCGTGTGGGACTTGAATCTATCGAGCTGTTGTAATACTTGACGCCGTTAAGCTCTCTTACAAACTCAAGTCTGTGCTCCACCCCTCCGAATGTCCTTGCTATCTCCGAATATATTTTCTTATCGACATAGCCGTAAGTAGCTCCTATCGCCGCCATATAATTTTCAACATTATGTTTACCGGGAATCTTAATATCCACCGTTTCGAGGACTCGGTCTCGTTCGCCGTCGGCGCTCTCGTATACCACCGACGTATTATCAAGATATATTGCCGCGCTTATAGACGGAACCGCGGCTCTTATATCATCAAAGCCGTGTTTCGTTGAAGAAAATGCCGTGATCTTTGCCGACGTTGCGTGATCCGACACCGCTTTTATGCTTACGAAATTGTCGGCATTTACTATGAGCCGCCCTGCCCCGTGAGTGAAGATATTCATTTTCGCCTCAACGTATTCCGACATATCGCGGTGCCAATTGAGATGATTTGGAGTGATATTTGTAATGACCGCAACATCGGTGGACACATCGATCCCCATCAGCTGAAAGCTTGAAAGCTCAAGAACCGAGCAAGAATTGTCCGTCATACGCGAGAGCATCGGAAGCAAGGGACTGCCTATATTTCCGCCCACGAATGAGCTGTACTTCTTTTCAAGCATCTTATGTATAAGAGTCGTAGTAGTGGTCTTACCGTCGCTTCCCGTTATACCGAATCTCAGCGAAGGAGTAAGCATAAGAAAAAGCTCCATTTCAGAGGTCAACAATGCACCGTCCTTCACCGCTCTCTCAAGCTCGGGCAAAAAGGGCTTCACGGCAGGAGTTCTGAATATAACGCTGTCCTTTCCGCCCATTCCATCAAGATAGCCCTCTCCGCAGATAAATTCCACCCCAAGCTTCCGATATTTTTCCAATGTATCTTGGTCAGGAACAGCCAGATCCCTTGCTGTTATACGGTTAGCTCCCTCCGCCAAAAGATGATCTATTAGCGGATAATTGGATCTTCCGAGTCCCAACACTTGACTTGTTCCGTTCTTTACACGTCTTAAAATGTCATTAAGTTTTTCGTTCAAAATACACACGCTCCATTTATATCTTTTGATTACACTATATTATAGCTGATTTTAGCAACTTATGCAATAGATTTTTTGAAAATGTGATAAATAAAGCACTTTATCGCTAATATCGCGTAAATTGTCAAAAAAATTCGAGGTTAAACTTGAAAATATACCGAAACTGTGATATAATATTATATTGGATATTTATAGAGTACAGACGAGGTTAATATGAGGGATCTGAATTGCAAAAAAGAGCTTGGGATCGGTCTTATCGGTTTCGGCAATATGGGAAAGGCGCACCTGTTTTCGACAAACTCGCTTTCCCTCTTCTATGAGAATTCCGATTTTTCGGCATCCGTACGCGGTCTTTGCACAGCACATCCCGAAAAGGCTAAAAGCATTGCGCAAAAGCACGGAATCGCCGCGGCATACGAAAACGAAGACGCTCTTATCGAAGCCGACGACATAGATATCGTGGATATCTGCACGCCGAATATATATCATTTTGAAACCGTAAAGAAAGCGATAGCGGCGGGTAAGCATATCCTTTGCGAAAAGCCCCTTTGTTTGACCTGCGATGAAGCACTCGAGCTTTGCCGACTTGCAAAGCAAGCGGAGGAAAAAGGTCAGATATGCGGTGTCGTGTTTAACAACCGTTTTCTTTCTCCGATCATCAAAGCCAAGGAGCTTATTGGCAACGGAGGACTTGGTGAAATAGTCTCTTTCAGGGCGGAATATCTCCATAATTCCTGTCTTGACCCGAGCAAAAAAGCAGGTTGGAAGCAGACGAGAGAATTCGGTGGCGGCGTACTCTATGATCTCGGTTCGCACGTGATCGACCTCATATACTATCTTTGCGGAGAGTTTTACTCGGTTTTTGGAATGGAGCAGATCGCTTTTCCCGAAAGAGCGGGAATCGACGGTAAGGTATGGACGACAAACGCTGACGAGGCGTTCTATCTGACAGCCACACTGAAAAACGGAGCAAAGGGTACTATAACCGCCTCAAAGCTGACGGTGGGAGCAAACGATGACCTGACGGTCGAGATATTCGGCACGAAAGGTGCTTTGAGATTTTCTCTGATGGAACCGAATTGGCTGTATTTTTACGACAGTTCTGCAGATCTGCTTTCGGGATATACAAGGATCGAATGTGTGCAACGCTACGGTGCCCCCTGCACCTTTCCCTCGCCCAAGGCTCCGCAAGGATGGTTGCGTGGACATATCGGAAGTATGTATTCATATCTTGACTGCGTAGCACACGGAAGAAGATTTTCACCTTCATTCGAAGACTCCTTAAATGTCATTAAAGTTATTTCCGCGGCATATGCTTCCGCGGAAAACGAGACCGTAAAACTCGTATAGAGGTGATCGTTATGAACAAAATTATTGTGATCGGTCTTACAGGTCAAAGCGGTGCGGGCAAGGGCGAGGTTTGCCGCATTTTGAACGAGCACGGCATAAAAAGCATCGATACCGATGCGGTATATCACAGTTTGCTCCTCCCGCCTTCAAAGTGTGTCGACGAGCTTGAGGCGTTTTTCGGCTCTCAGATACTCGATGAAAGCGGTGCGGTAAACAGAAAAGCGCTCGCTTCCATAGTTTTCGCTCCGGGCAGTCAAAACAAGCTTGAGGCGCTCAACGAAATAACGCACAAATTCATTCTTGCGGAAACAGAAAAGATGATATGCCTTTTCGAAAAGGAAGGCTTCCGCGCCGTTGCTATCGACGCTCCACTCCTGTTTGAGTCGGGCTTTGACAAAAAATGCGATACAGTAGTTTCTGTCATAGCACCGTATGAAACAAGACTTGAGCGCATAATCAAGCGCGATGCGATCGACACAGAACGCGCTTCGGCAAGGCTCCGATCGCAAAATGATGATAGCTTTTACATTTCAAGGTCTGATTTTGTAATAAGCAACAACGGAGACAGGGACAGCCTCGATATGCAGGTACGCTCTGTCATTCAACAAATTTTCGATACTGTAAACAAATAAGGGTATAGAGCTATGCCCTTTCGGAAAGGAGACAGCGTTTTGAATTCAACGGTCAAGGCATTTATCATACGCGCAGTAACGGTCATACTGATAATCTCTATTTCCGTAGGATTCGGGTTCGCATTTGACGCCGTTTACACGGCGATAGAAAAAGGAAATTATCCGCGTCCCGAGGCTTACGCCGAATTCGTACGCAAATATTCCGAAAAATACGGTGTTCCCGAGCAGATAGTATACGCGGTGATAAAAGCCGAAAGTGACTTTCAAAGTGATGCGGTATCAAGTATGGGGGCGGTCGGACTTATGCAACTGATGCCGTCTGTATTTGAATGGCTCAGCCGCGATATGCTCGGAGAGAGCCTTAACGCCGAGATGCTCTACTCCCCGGAAACGAACATTAAATACGGAACCTACTATCTTTCTTATCTTTACAATGAATACGGCATATGGGACACCTGTTTTGCGGCGTACAACTGCGGTCCCGGCAATGTCAACAAATGGCTTTCGGACTCCGATAATATCGACGAAAACGGAATACTTATAAAGATCCCGAATTCCGAGACCGCCGCGTACGTAGAACGTGTAAACCGCGCACTTGAAATGTACAACGGGCTTTATTACGAAAAATAAAATTATAAATTTAAATATACAACCAAACAAGGAGACAAAAAATGGACAACAGCAATCTTACTTATCAAAAAAAGACGGTATATCAGCTCTGCGATAATGAACACGTAGATGCGGCATACGAATATGCGAAGGGATATATGAAGTTTCTCGACAGAGCCAAAACAGAGCGTGAATCTGTCGATGCTACGATAGATTATATCACAAAGCACGGATTTAAAGAATATAAATTCGGCACAGCTCTCAAAGCGGGAGACAAGCTCTACTACAACAACAGAGGGAAAAATCTTTTTATATTCACTATCGGAACGGAAGACATCAGCAACGGCATCAGAATTTCGGCAGCTCACATAGATGCGCCGAGAATAGATCTTAAGCCCGTACCCGTATACGAGAGCGACGGTATGAGCTTCTTCAAAACCCATTACTACGGCGGTATAAGAAAGTATCAGTGGGTAACTATTCCTCTGGCTCTTCACGGCGTTGTGGTAAAGGCTGACGGAGAGGTGGTAAACATAAACGTCGGAGAGGATGAGAATGATCCTATATTCTACATCAACGACCTGCTTCCGCATCTCGGACGTGCAACTGATTCAAAACCGCTCGGCGAAGCTATCCCCGCGGAAAATCTTAATATACTCATCGGAAGCCGTCCGATCGACAACGAAAGCTCCGACGCGATCAAGCTTAATGCGCTTTCACTTATCAATGAAAAATACGGCATTACAGAAGAGGATTTTCTCTCCGCCGAGCTTTGCGTAGTTCCCGCGCTCAAGGCAAGAGATATCGGCTTTGACCGTTCGCTTATCGGCGCATACGGTCACGACGACAGAGTTTGCGCATATCCCGCAGTCAGTGCTATCGTTGACAACGCTGATAGTGTTCACACTCTTATGTGCATTCTTGCCGACAAGGAAGAAACCGGCAGTGACGGCAACACAGGTATGCAGAGCTGCCTTATGGTTGATCTTATCGATCAGATCTCGACGTCACTCGGTGCAAGTCCCGCGCTCGTAAGAGCAAATTCCAAGTGCCTCTCCGCTGACGTATCGGCAGCCTATGACCCCAACTTCTCCTCGGTTTACGAAAAGCGCAATTCCGCACTCCTCAGCTGCGGCGTAGTGCTTACAAAATACACCGGCTCAAGAGGCAAGTCCTCGACCAATGATGCAAGTGCTGAATTTGTCGGCTGGCTTCGCGGTGTTATGGCAAAGGACGGCGTGGTATGGCAGGCAGGCGAGCTCGGAAAGGTTGACGTCGGAGGCGGCGGAACCGTAGCTAAATATATTTCAAAGCACAATATAGAGGTTGTGGATCTCGGAGTTCCCGTAATCTCAATGCACGCTCCCTGCGAGGTCATCTCAAAGGTAGACCTTTATGAGGCTTACCGCGCATTCTGCGCTTTCTGCAAATATTGATCTTTTAATTCAGATCCAAAATCGATAACACGGAGCAATTACTCTTATGTTTGAAAAGCTAAAAGACACAGAGTCGAAGTTTGCAGAGCTTGAAGCTGCGATAAACGATCCTTCTGTGTTTTCCGACCAGGAAAGATATACGAAGCTGATGAAGGAGCACAAGCAGCTGTCCCCCGTCATCACAAAATACCGTGAGTATCTAAAGGCTTGCCGAGAGCTCTCGGACTGCAACGAGATGTTATCTGGCTCGGTCGATCCCGAGATGAAAGAGATGCTCGTTGAAGAAATAAAGGCACTTACTTCATCCATTGACGAGATCGCAGAGCAACTAAAGATACTTCTGATACCGCGAGATCCCAACGATGACAAGAATGTTATCGTTGAGATACGCGGAGGCGCAGGAGGCGAGGAGGCTGCACTTTTTGCCTCGGTGCTTTACAGGATGTATACAATGTATGCCGAAACTCAAAAATTCAAATGTTCATTGATGAGCATAAACGAAACGGGACTCGGCGGCTTTAAAGAAGTAACCTTTATGGTCGAGGGAGACGGTGCTTACTCAAAATTCAAGTACGAAAGCGGAGTACACCGCGTGCAAAGAGTTCCCGAGACTGAAGCATCGGGCAGAATACACACCTCGACGGTCACCGTCGCGGTTCTTCCCGAGGTGGAGGACGTTGAGATCGATATAAATCCCGCGGACATAAAGATCGAAAGCTGCAAGAGCAGCGGCGCGGGCGGTCAGCACATAAATAAGACCGAATCCGCGGTAAGGCTTATTCACAAGCCGTCGGGAATAGTTATCGAATGTCAAGAGGAGCGCAGTCAGTTCAAGAACCGAGAAAAGGCGATGCGTATGCTGAAAGCCAAGCTCTACGATATCAAGCAGTCCGAGCAATCGCAAAAGATCGCGTCAGAGCGCCGCAGTCAGGTCGGTACGGGCGACAGAAGCGAGCGAATACGAACATACAATTATCCCCAAGGACGCATAACCGATCATAGGATCGGACTTTCGGTATTCAACTTTGAGAGCTTTCTCAACGGAGATATCGGAGGTATGATAGATGCCTTGACAACGGCGGATGTTGCCGAAAAACTAAAAGAAGGCGTTGACGTTTGATCAACATAACTTATTATGGAAGCTGTAAAAGAAACCAGATTACTGAAAGCGCATTTCTGTACCGATACTGACGGTAACACAGTGCTTACAGAAAAAACGAAGGAAGAGCTCTCCGAGGCGGCAAAGATCATCCGCGAGGGCGGTCTCGTGGTATTCCCTACCGAGACCGTTTACGGTCTCGGCGGAAATGCTACCGATGCGGATGCGGCAAGGAAGATATACGCGGCAAAGAGCCGTCCGTCTGACAACCCGCTGATAATTCACGTATCCGCCCCCGAGGATGCAGAAAAATATGCGTATACAAATGAGCTTTATTACAAGTTTGCCCGTGCATTTATGCCCGGCCCTTTAACCGTTATAATGCCAAAAAAAGAGTCAATTCCCCTTTCTGTTACGGGAGGACTTGACTCCGTAGCGGTACGTTGCCCTTCTCATCCCGTAGCGCGTGAGCTTATAAGGCAGGCAGGTGTTCCCATAGCCGCCCCATCGGCGAATCTCTCAGGCAAGCCGTCGCCCACAAACGCACGGCACGTGCTTGACGATATGAACGGCAGAGTGGATATGATAATCGACGGCGGCGAGTGCGATATAGGTCTTGAATCTACGATCATAAAAATAGACGGAGATCTTGTTACTTTACTTCGCCCGGGAGGTATCACATACGATGCGCTGTGCTGTATTGCGGACAAGGTCGAGGTATCCTCCGCTGTAACCGAAAAGCTTGCCGAAAACGCACGTCCCTTGTCTCCCGGAATGAAATACCGTCATTACGCCCCTTCCGCTCCCGTGGTATTGCTGGAGGGAGAGGAAAGCGATATAGTTCGTTTTCTTACGAAGGAGACCGCGAGCAAGACCTGTCTTGTTCTATGTTATACCGAGGAGCTGAATATGCTCCCTTCAAAGTGCGTTATAGACATAGGCAAGCAGGACGATCTGCAAACACAGGCAAAAAGACTTTTTACCGCCCTGCGTGATGCGGATGCCTCCTCTCCCGAGGTCATATATGCTCACCTTCCCAAAAAGGACGGCATAGGGCTTGCGCTATACAACAGAATGATACGTGCGGCGGCGTATACCGTAAGACACATATCAAGCGAGGATCTCGCTTGACGGCTGCAACGACCCGCAAATAACATCAAAAGAAAGGATAAGTCATAGAATGGCAAAGAAACGCAAAAGCGAATCACAAGAGCCCAGAGAATTGATCTATGCTCCCGCAACCGATCAACCGATAACAGAAACGCTCGAGCAGAACTATATGCCTTACGTTATGAGCGTTATCATATCCCGTGCCATACCCGAGATAGACGGTCTCAAGCCTTCACACAGAAAGCTCCTTTACACTATGTACAAGATGGGTCTGCTCACTGGCAACCGAACAAAGAGCGCAAATGTAGTAGGTCAAACGATGAAGCTCAATCCGCACGGAGATCAGGCAATATACGAAACGCTCGTACGTCTGACGCAGGGTAACGAAACCTTGTTACACCCTTTGATAGACTCCAAGGGAAGCTTTGGCAAGCATTATTCCTCCGATATGAAGTACGCCGCGTCGCGTTATACCGAGGTCAAGCTTGCGGCGATATGTCAGGAATTTTTCAGAGGGATAGATAAAAATGCCGTCGATATGATCGACAACTACGACGGCACTATGAAAGAGCCTACGCTGCTTCCGACAACCTTTCCCAATGTGCTCGTTATGCCGAGCACGGGTATCGCGGTAGGTATGGCATCATCTATCTGCTCATTCAATCTTAACGAGATATGCGACGGAACGATAGCTCTGCTCAGAAATCCAAACACCTCGCTTGATAAAATAATGGACATAATAAAGGCTCCCGATCTTCCCGGCGGCGGCATCATTATTTACAATCGCGAGTCTATGCGCAAGATATATGAAACGGGTTCCGGATCATTCCGCATACGTTCAAAGTATTCTTACGATAAAAAGAACAACTGTATCGATATACTCGAGATACCCGAATCGACCTCAATAGAGCTTATTATTAAAAAGCTTGACGAGCTTTCAAAGGCAGGAAAGCTTAAGGAGGTAGTCGACTACCGTGATGAGATCGACCTTAACGGATTTAAGCTTACGCTCGATCTGAAAAAAGGAACAGATCCCGACAAACTTATGCTGAGGCTCTTCAAGTTTACGACGCTTGAAGACAGCTTCAAGTGCAATTTTAACATACTTGTTGATTCTATTCCCTATCAGCTTGGCGTTATAGGTATCCTCAATGAATGGATACGCTTCCGACTTGCTTGCCTCAAACGAGAGCTCTCATTTGATCTCGAAAGAAAAAAGGAGCGGCTTCACCTCCTGCTCGGACTCGGTGCCATACTTCTCGATATCGACAAAGCGATACGTATAATCCGAAAAACCGAAAAAGAGGATGAGGTGGTTCCCAACCTTATGGAAGGCTTCGGCATCGACGAGATACAGGCAGATTATATTGCGGATATAAAACTGCGTAACCTCAACCGCGAGTACATTTTAAACCGTATTGCCGATATCGAAGGTCTTCAGCAAGAGATAGCCGAGCTTGAGGAAATAATAGCCGATGAGATCAAGCAGAAGAACCTTATCATCAAGCAGCTCGGAGAGATCAAGAAGAAGTACGGAAAGCCCAGACTTTCCGAGATAGTTTCCGAAAATGAACTCGGTCATTATATCAAAGAGGAGCATATAGAAAATTATCCCGTACGCTTGGCACTTACGAAGGAAGGATATATGAAGAAAATAACCTTCCAATCTCTGAGAGGCAACGACGAAATAAGCCTCAAAGAGGGGGATGAGTTGCTTATGACATTGGATACGGATAATACTGAGGAACTGTTCGTATTTACGGATCAGGCAAACATATATCGCATAAAGCTCGATGACATTGAATGTGTCAAGGCATCTGCGCTCGGCACCTTTCTCCCCGCCATTTACAAAATGGCTGACGGCGAAAAGCCCGTATATATGAAGGTGGTAAGCTCGATCGATACCAAAAAGCATATGGTATACCTGTTTGAAAACGGCAAAGGCGTACGGATACCTATGGAAAGCTACGATACCAAGACTCCGAGGAAAAAGCTTCTAAAAGCCTTCTCTACCGCCTCTCCGATAGTAGGTACATTTTGTGAGACCGATGCAGCCGAGATACTGATAGTCAATTCCGACAATAGGGGTATCATTATAAAGCCCTCAATAATTCCCGAAAAAGTCACGAAAACATCAGCAGGTGTCTCGGTAATGACACTCAAAAAGGATCAACGTATCGTAAAAGTAATTCTTGATCCCGACAGAGCCACTTTTGGCGATGTTAAAGGCATCAACAAGATAAAGATCCCCGCGACTGCGGTCGCTTTAAGCTGATATTTTCGCATTTAAGGCGGCATATACCGCTTCAAGTGTAAACAAAATGTGAAAATTAGCTCTTTGTACTTTAAAAATCGACTTTATTCGATATAATATATGTATTGAGATAATTAAAATTCAGATCGGAGGACACAAAGATGTCAAAGAAGAGATATAATAATAATTCATCCTCGCAGAAAAGTGAAAAGCATACGAGCTCCCGTCGCAAATTTACGCAGATCATGGCTATTACGCTTTCGATTCTTATGTGCGTAGGTGCATTTTCGTACTTAATATTTGCTATATTGGGACTCTTATAATAAAGCTTATTAAATATCAAAAGGTGTTATCGCGTTTATGCAATAACACCTTATTTGTTTATTATTTTATGTATTCCTCTATAAGCACCTTTGCATCGTTTACCGGAGCGTAGCTTCCGTTGGGAGCGCCTGCTGTAATGAGGATATATCTTTTTCCGTCATCGGATTCATAGTAAGTTGCCAAGCAGTACGCCGCTTCGGGGGTATAACCTGACTTTCCTGCGATCATAGTAACGCCGTTGTTGTATGTCTTGTGCACGTGTCCCGTCTTTGCAAAAACCAGACTCGTCAGATTCTTCCCGTCTGTCGTACGGTATTCGACCGCAGACATAATCTCCTTTATCGCAGGTATACTCATCGCGTAATTCATCAAGGTCGCCATATCTCTTACCGTGCTGTAATGATTGGGATCGTGAAGCCCCGTTACCGTAACAAAGTGCGTTTTGGTCATACCGAGTTCAGCCGCTTTCTTATTCATAAGAGCAGCAAATGACTCCTCAGAACCGGCAACGTACTGAGCGAGCGCGTAGGTAGCCTCGGCGCCTGAAGGCAGTACCGCGCCATACATAAGATCCTTCATAGTCAAAACACTCCCCGCCCAAAAGCCTGCCAATGATGCACCTTGATTTGCGGCTTTTCTTACAAGATCCGCAGTCATTCGGAAGGTATCATTAAGATCGTTTATGTTTTCGTACGCGACTACAACGGTCATTATTTTCGTCAGTGATGCGGGATATATTGCCTGATCTGCAAGTCTTTGAGCTATTGAAGTGTTCGTACTGCAATCGACTAAGATAGCATTTTTTGACTGCATATCGTAATATCCGATAACGGAAACATCATTCGGAGTAGTAGGCACATAACCTACGGGTTCGTCTTTTTCATCGGGATGCTTATCGCTTTCTGTTTCGGTCGGCTCCTCAGTTTCCGTATCCGTTGGCTGATCGGTTATGATCGAGGTGTCCGTCTCGCTGCTTCCCGTGTCCGAAGGCTCGGAATTTTCGGAATCATTCGTGGTGTCATTATTCACACCGTTTGTGCCGCTTTCGTTCGGTCGATCGGTACTGCCGTCATTCGGCTCCGATCTGCTCTCGGTCTCAGACCCCGAGACATACGGGCTGTCAGTTGAGTCGGATGGGTCTCCGCTATCCGAAAATCTGTTGCCTATGACGAATATGCACAAAGCCACCGCAACGAGAGCCGCGGCTACCGATATAAACATCGCAACGGACAGCGCAGTATCACTGATCTTATATTTACCTATGTAAGTATCGTCGTTTTCCGCTGACCGTTTAGCACCGTTTTTGTTGTTTCGGAATAAACTCATATCTTCACCATTGCAAAAAGTTCAGTTGTTTTATAGTAAAAAAGAGGAGATCTGAATGATCCGATCCCCTCCCTGTCTTGAAAAACGGAGAGAGTGGGATTCGAACCCACGCGCCCTTGCGGACGAACGGAGTTCAAGACCGTCTCGTTATGACCTCTTCGATATCTCTCCAAGCTGTTCACGACTTTAATATGATATCATAAATTATCCTTTTTGTCAAGCACTATTTTTTAGTTTTTTTGTTTTTTTTTCAAAATGCTATTGCAATTTGCTTTTATTTGTGGTACAATAGGTGGTAGTAATGACCGCTGACGTGCACAGGTCGAGATTACCCTGCGCGTACATTCGACCTATGTCACTTACTTAAACTATCAGTATTTAAAATGGAGGATTTTTAAATGAACCCTTTTGAGATCGTTCTCGGCGTATTGATCATTGTTCTTGCAATTGTAATTTCCGTTTTGGTGCTTTTACAGCAAGGAAAGAACAAGAATCTTTCCGGCGCTATCGGCGGCGGAACCGACTCTTTCTTCTCCAAGTCAAACGCCGGCAAAAAGGATAAGTTTCTCGCAAAACTTACACTCATCTGCTCAATCGTTTTTGCGGTTCTCGTTATCGTAATGTACGTTATCGTCTGATCAACAACCGCAAAGGATATGACGGGTATCGACTACCCGTCATTTTTTCTTTTAAGAACAACGCCCTGCCTATCTGAAGCAGACCAAAAGCACACACTTTTGGGGTGCATATCAGATCAAGACAAGGGCGTTTTTTATATCATTTCACGCCGAAGAGCAACTCTCCGTATGTCGGAAAAGGCCACACATCCGAGGCGGTAAGTGTCTCAAGCTTATCTGCCGCCGCACGAAGCTCCTCCATATCGGCAAGAACGACGTCTTTATAGAAATCCGCGGTCTCCTGCGAGCTCTGCCCCTTGGGAAGACTCGAAAGATCGGTTTCAAGCCTTGTAAGGCAAGAATATGCTTTACCGACGAGTAAGGAAATCTCTTTTACCGTGTTTTCGGAGAATGAGGTATCGATATCGGGGCAAAGCGTTTTTTGTGCGATAGCCGCATCTGCGACGCGCTTTCCGTATGAATTAACCGCGGGAAGTATATCTTTTCGAGCCATTGATATCATAGTCAGCGCCTCTATATTTATGACCTTGCAGTAATTTTCAAGCATTATCTCGCGCCTTGCACAAAGCTCGATCTCGCTGAGCACCTTGTGCGATGTAAACAGCCTTACGTTCTTTTCGTCCAAAAGATGAGGAACGGCTTCGGGCGTAGTTTTTAGATTCAGCAGTCCGCGGCGTTTAGCTTCTTTTATCCACGCATCATCATAACCGTTTCCGTTAAAGATGATACGCTTATGCGCCTTTATGGTATCTCTTATAAGACCGTGCAGTGCAGCTTCAAAATCTTCAGCCTTCTCCAACTCATCCGCAAATCCGCGAAGCACCTCAGCCACAGATGTATTGAGCACTACATTGACATCCGAGATCGACGCAGAGGCGCCGAGCATACGAAACTCAAATTTATTTCCCGTAAATGCGAACGGAGAGGTTCTGTTTCTGTCCGTGGTGTCCTTCGGGAATTTCGGAAGGGTATGCACGCCGACACGCATAAACTCTTTTTCCTTAGTTCCGCAAGGACGATCCTCCTCGATCGCTTCAAGAATGGCAGTCAGCTCTTCGCCAAGGAACATTGATACGATAGCGGGCGGAGCCTCATGGCTTCCGAGTCGGTGATCGTTCCCTGCTGATGCCACAGAAATTCTGAGAAGATCCTGATACTCATCGGTTGCTTTGATAACAGCGCAAAGGAACAGCAAAAACTGCGCATTTTCGGACGGGGTCTCACCGGGTTCAAGCAAATTGGCACCTGTATTCGTTGATATAGACCAATTGTTATGTTTACCCGATCCGTTTACAGATTCGAACGGCTTTTCAGCAAGCAAGCATACGAGTCCGTGCTTTTTGGCGATCTTTTGCATAAGCTCCATCGTTATCTGGTTATGATCCGCCGCTATGTTTGTTGTAGTAAAGACAGGAGCAAGCTCGTGCTGAGCCGGCGCGGCTTCGTTATGCTCGGTCTTAGCAAATACGCCAAGCTTCCAAAGCTCATCGTCCAGCTCCTTCATAAATTCCGCCACCTGCGGTTTTATTGTTCCGAAGTAATGATCGTCAAGCTCTTGACCCTTCGGCGGTCTTGCGCCAAAGAGCGTTCGTCCCGCAAAGATAAGATCCTTTCTCTTGTAATAAAGATCTGCGGGTATAAGGAAATATTCCTGCTCGGGTCCGACGGTAGTCTTTACAGAGGTCACCGAGGTATTACCGAAAAGCCTTAGTATTCTCATAGTCTGAGCATTTATCGCTTCCATAGACCTGAGCAGCGGAGTCTTTTTATCAAGTGCCTCGCCGCCGTATGAACAGAACGCGGTAGGTATGCACAGAACGCCGTCCTTAATAAACGCATAAGACGTAGCATCCCAAGCGGTATATCCTCTCGCCTCGAACGTGGCACGAAGTCCGCCTGACGGGAAGGAGGAGGCATCCGGCTCGCCTTGTATGAGTTCTTTACCCGAAAATTCCATTATGGCTTTTCCGTCGGATGTGGGAGATATGAAACCGTCGTGCTTTTCGGCAGTGATCCCCGTCATCGGCTGAAACCAATGTGTATAATGGGTCACTCCCTTCTCTATCGCCCAATCCTTCATCGCATTTGCGACTACCGCGGCAACTTCCAATGAAAGATGTTTACCGTGCTTTATGGTAAGCTGAAGTGCTTCATAGGTCTCCTTCGGAAGGCGCGCCCTCATCACACTGTCGTTAAACACCATCGATCCAAACCTTTCGGCAACAGTACTCATATATAGTTCTCCTTAAACAGTATATTTTAAATCAAAAATCCGCAGATGTAACTGCATCTACGGCTACTCTCTTAATAATTATAAGCCATTATACAACGATTTTTGGCTTTTGTCAATAGCGTTTTTTGAGAGCGTCCGCACTTTTTATTCTGCAAGACAAAAAACCGTATCTGAATCAACAGATACGGTTTAAATATTAAGATCTTATATGATCTTAAGGTCAGTTCTGACCTGTGAGCTTTGCAACCTCAGCAGCGAGATCGTCCTCTCTCTTCTGAATGCCCTCGCCTTTTTCAAAGCGGTAGAAGCTCTTAACTTTAATGGAAGCGCCAAGCTCCTTTGCTACCTGTGCAACGTATGCGCTTACCTTAAGGCTGTCATCCTTAACGTACTCCTGATCGGAGAGGCAGTTAGCTTCATAGAACTTACCAAGACGTCCTGCAGCCATTTTCTCAATAATGTTTGCGGGCTTCTTTGCGTTTGAAGGATCGCTCTGGATCTGAGCCATAAGAATTGCCTTCTCTTCCTCGATCACCTTAGCGGGAACAGCTTCTCTGTCAACGTAGGATACATTATATGCAGCTACCTGAAGTGCAATGTTCTTGGAGAACTCAACGAATTCAGCCTTTTCAGCTGTTGCAGCATCCGTCTCGAATACAACTACAACGCCGATACCGCCGTTACCGTGGATATATGTGCTTGTAATGCCTTCAATGACAGCAAAACGACGAATGGAGATCTTCTCACCGATGGTAAATCTCATCTCGTTCTGCTTCTCTTCAACAGTAAGATCGGAGTCAGCAAATTTTGCAGCGAAAAGCTCCTCAACATTTGCGGGCTTCTTTGCATAGATAGTCTCGAGGATACCGTCAACGAAAGCCTTAAATGTTTCATTCTTTGCAACGAAGTCGGTCTCGGAGTTGACCTCAACCATAACTGTTACGTCACCCTTCTTAAGGATGCTGACAAGACCGTCAGCAGCAACACGGCTCTCTTTTGCGGAGCCCTTAAGCATACCCTTCTCGCGAAGGATCTTTATAGCCTCTTCCATATCCCCCTCGGAAGATACGAGAGCCTTTTTACATTCCATCATAGGAAGACCGGTTCTTTCACGAAGCTCTTTTACCTGAGCAGCAGTAATGTTTGCCATTTTATTCAATCCTTTCTTATATTGCGGAACCTTCGGAAATATATCGGAAGGTCCCGTATAAAAATTTCAAAATCTCAAATATTATTTTCGACAGATCACTCAGCGTCGGTTGCCTCAGCCTCGGACTCAGCCTCTGTCTCCTCAGCGTTCTGCTCGCCCTGCTTACCTTCGATAACAGCATCGGCAATTACGGAAGTAATGAGCTTGATGGCGCGGATAGCGTCATCGTTACCGGGGATCACGTAATCTGCATCGTCGGGATCGCAGTTTGTATCAACTATACTGATAACGGGGATACCGAGCTTCTTAGCCTCGAGAACTGCAATTCTCTCTTTTCTGGGGTCAACTATGAATACTGCATCAGGAAGTCTTTCCATCGTTTTGATACCGCCGAGGTTTCTCTCGAGGTCGAACATTTCCTTCTGGAGTGCTGCAACTTCCTTCTTGGGAAGAAGATCGAATGTGCCGTCTTCCTGCATCTTACCGAGCTGCTTAAGTCTGCCGATAGAGCGTGTGATGGTCTTGAAGTTGGTCATCATACCGCCGGGCCAACGAACGTTTACATAGTACATTCCGCAACGTGTAGCCTCTTCCTTGATAGCCTCTGCAGCCTGCTTCTTTGTGCCTACGAAGAGTATATTGCCTCCTGCAGCAGAAAGATCGCGTACGAAAGCGTAAGCTTCCTCAAACTTCTTGATGGTTTTGGAAAGGTCTATAATATAGATACCGTTTCTCTCTACGAAGATGTATTCCTTCATTTTAGGGTTCCATCTTCTCGTATGGTGACCGAAATGTACACCTGCTTCAAGCAGCTGTTTGATTGTGATAACTGACATTATTATGTCCTCCTTTACCGGTTTTTCAACCATATGCTTTACACACAGACAATCGAACTTATGCGCTTTTAATGCGCAAACTTACGACACCGATCTGCGAACGGGCATATGTGATCATTTGTTGCGATTTCGGAACGCAACGCTCTGTATTATACCATATTTATATATCGTATTCAATATGCACATAAATATTTTTTCAGAATATTTACTGTTCGTTAAACAATTCATCTCTTGCGTTTTCCGCGTTTGCAAAGCTCACAGCACAAAAGCTCTGCGGGCGGGACCTTAACGAGCACCGCGTCGTTACCTATACATTCGATACGGCAGATCGGGATGATATAGTATTCCTTTTTGCAAAAAGGATTAAACGATCCGTTATCGTGAGGAATTATGATCGAGCAAAGGCAATAGTCTTCGATGCTGATCTCAAGATCACAGATATGTCCGAGCTTTTGTCCGTCGCACAGATTAATAACATCCATACCGCAAAGCTCATTAAAAGTTATTTTTTCCATAAAAAGATCCTCCGAAAATATCATAGATTAATATACATTAAAAAATATGATATTTCCGAAGGATTTATTCAATTATATCTCAGCGTATCAATTACATTCGACGTGAAGTTTGCCGTCCTTAAGCACAAGATGTGCGGACGTAAACTTATGCTTATAATCCGATATTATCGCCTCTGCAAGCTCATCCTCGACATACTTTTGTATATATCTTCTCATATTTCTTGCACCGTAAACGGGCGAAAATGATTCGCTCGCAATGTACTCCACCGCTTCATAGCTGTAAAGGAAGGTAATGTTTTTTTCCTTAAGCACCTTCTCAAGATCCGAAAGCATAAGCTTTGCGATGTTTATAAAATTCTCCTTTGTCAATGCATTGAAGACTATTATCTCATCGACACGGTTTATAAACTCCGGACGCAAAAACTGCTCAAGTGCCTTTCTCGTCTTTGCCTCGGCGTTTTGATCCGCACTGCCCGAAAATCCCACGTTTGAAGCGACCTTATCCGAAGAACCGGCGTTTGTGGTCATAACAATTATGGTATTTTCAAAGTTTACCGTAATTCCCGTGGCATCCGTGATCCTTCCGTCATCAAGTATCTGCAAAAGCAC
>CAYYND010000034.1:0-19144 GCA_964472845.1 uncultured Lachnospiraceae bacterium
ATAAAATTTGTTTTTGACAGCTATCACGACAATATGGTCATTTAATTGACCGATTATAGATGAACATTTCAACAAAAGAAGTGTACGCCAATTATCATAATAGGCGTACACTGAATGACAAAATTATCATCTATAAATGTAAATAATAACAATTTTTATTATGTAAAAATTCCAAAAGGTATTGATTTATTCACACTTTGGTGGTATAATTTTATTAAAGGACATCTATTATGATAATTGGTGTCTTTCCCTTTTATAAAAGCTTTCCAAGCTTATTCATCATTTCTTTCTTGTGCTCCATTAAAGAGTGTGCATATCGGTTGAGTGTCACTGTCGGGGATTTATGACCGAGGATCTCAGAAAGCGTTTTTACATCAATTCCGCACTCTAACGCACGCGTTGCGAATGTATGGCGCAGAGAGTGAAAGCCTCGGTGTTGAATGTTTAATTTTTTGAGCAGTGTTGAAAAGCTGCGTTGATAGGATCTGATTGAGACAAGATTATCACCGTTTGATACGATATGTGTTGAACGGCTCTTTTTCTTTACTTCCCGCAGGCGCGGCATCAGTTGTTTGGGAATAGGGATAGTACGAATAGAGGATTGCGTCTTTGGAATATCGGTAATTCTTCCAAAGACGCCGTTTTCGTCTTTTCCGTAATGACAGTTTTTATTAACCTGAAGTTCGCCTTTGCTCATATCAATATCCGACCACTCCAAAGCTAACAACTCCCCAATACGTAGTCCTGTATAGAGGCAGAGCAAAACGCCGAAAAACCTCGCATTTTCATCATTCAAAATATATTGCTCGATCTTCTTTTGTTCACTCATAGAAAAACACTCGACTTTCTTTTCGCTTGCTCGCGGGCGTTTGATTTTATTCCCGACATATTCTTTGACATATCCAAGGGTGTAAGCCATTTTGAGGGAGTTTTGCACAACGGTAATGATAGCGTTTACGGAGTTCGGAGCAAGCTCTTTTCCCGTTTTTAAGTTGCCGTTGGTGGATAGGTAAGTAACGTATTTTTGAATGCCAAGCGCCGTTAGTTCGTCAAGTTCTAAATCTCCAAGATGCGGTATGATATGCCGTTCAACGATTTCGGTATATCGCGCGCAGGTTTTAGCTTTTGACGATGGCTTTATATAGTTATCAAGCCAATCGTGTAACCAATCTTTGTACTTCATTTTTTCACCTTCCTCTAAATTCAATGAAAAGAAAGCCGAGCAAAAGTCAGCCTGGTTTTCCTACGTCTTGAGGAACGGTTTGCACCACCCTCGCTACATTGTTTTCTATTCCATTTACACCTTAATTATATCATTTTTTCGTGAATTTTTCAAGGTGTAAGACCGCCCGAGAGGTTAGTCCCGGGCGGTCGGGGTTATGCCTTAGATGCTGTTCTTCTTTTTGAAGTAGAAGAACACGCCCGTGCCTACTGCACCAAGTCCGAGAATGATGAGAATAACGATGAGTGCGATATTCGCGCCCTTCTCAATCTCAAAGGTGTACTCGGTGGAGTTTCCGTAAGCATCGGTTACAGTTACCTTGTACTCGCCAAGCTCGGAAAGCTCGTCGCCCACGGTGTACTCGATCTGCTCACCGTTGAGCGTTACCACAACCTCTGCTTCTTCGGAAACGTCGGTGAGGGTTACGGGATCGGTGGTCTTGCCGCCGTTCTCAACGCCGTTCAGAACGAGCGTGGGAGCAGTAGCATCCACGTTCACGGTAAACTTGTGAGTCTTACCGCCCGCCACGATAGATACCTCGTAAGCACCGCTTTCGGTGAGTGCGAGAGTGCCTTTCTCGATGGTGGTTTCAGTACCGTTTACAAGCACCTTTTCAAAGCCTGCAATAAGGTCGATTTCTTCCTCAAACTTGTCGACAATAGGCTCAACGATGGTGAAGCTGAACGCCGCCTTGTTGCCGAGCGCGTCGGTGATCTGAATTGCATAGGTCGCAGGCTCGGTGATTTCCTTGCCAATCTCATACTTGAACGCTTCGCCATTCTTGGTGACGGTTACGGTTACGTTCTCGTTTGCGGAGATCTTCACGGAGTTCGCAAGTCCGCCGTCATTGATATTCACGTCAAAGCCTACGGTCTTGTCGATCTCAAAGCTCGTCTTGGTTTCGTTGCCCGCTTCGTCGGTTACGGTGACGGTGTATTTTCCGTCCTCTGAAACGACAGTAGCCGTTATTGGTATCGTACATTATATCGGTGAGCTGTTCTTCGGTGTAGTCGGGATATTCCTCGCGCAGCTCCGTCCAATCCTTTAAGTCGAGGTCGGTATTCGACCATATCATACGCTTTTCGGGAAAGGGTGCTACCGTCGCGCCGAGGTTTTGCATACATTCCGCAAACTGACAGATGTGGTAAGGAGTGTGACCTACGATAACGTGGTATTCGTCGATGAACTTGCAGGTCAAAGCCTTTTTCTCACCGTCGGGGTAGGATATGAGGATTTGTTCGCCGTCCTTGATTTTGAAACGCTCGTTATAATGGGGATCAATGAACCGTATCTCCTTCGGCTCGTTCAAGGTGGCTTCGTCGTTCACGGCAATAATGCCGTGGATATTCTGTACTACATAACCCATCAGCGTTCCTCCCGTTTCTGAATTTTCTTCAAGAGCTTGCCGTTTTTATCGTAGTTCTTGGGGGTGGCGGCGGGTACGTTCCAACCGAACATTGAGCCTGCGAGCATAGCTTCTGCTTGGGCAGGTGTAACGCCCATTTTTTCATTCAGCTCCTTGGCGGTTTTGTTGCTCTCGTCCGCCCGCACGGGGGTATATCCACTCTCGGCAAAGTCAATTCTGATTAGCTTTCCCTCGGTAGGGAGGTGGCCGTAGCAGAACGTGGGCAATCCACGGTCGGCGGCGAGCTTATTCATCAACTTATGTTTATCGAAACAGAAACAATAGAAGTTGTAGTCGCCGTGTACGGGGGTACATCTCAAATAAAAGGCGTAATCTCTCGTAAGAATACGAAAGCCCCACGCACTATCCTTGTAAATGCTTTCCGTGAGCTTGCAATCGTGCTTAGTATGGGCATAGTTAAACATATTGCATCTGCCCGAAAGCACCTGTCCTTCGCTCCGAAGCTCGTTGATAACCGCATCGAAAATCGTTTTGAAATGCTCGTCGTTCAGCTCGTGGCAGTTGTGCGGAAACCACGTTGTCCAAAACTCCTTGCCCGAACCGAAATCACCGCGCAAATGACCGATGCAGCCGTAATCTCGCGTTTCGTTTTCTATGGCGAAAAAGAGTTGGCGTGCCTCTTTGAGCTTAACTGATTCCAACCTCATATTCATTCCTCCTTTTTCTCGTCCTTGCTCGCTTCTACAAAGAACTCAAAGAGCTTTCTCGTCTTGATAGCCGTCTGCAAATTGCAGATGGCGGTGAGATCTGCGACGGTAATACCGGGTATCGCAAGCGCGTCTTTGAGTTCAAGCGAAGTGACCGCCTTTTCGGTCGTGATACCCATTTCGATCAGACGGGTTACAACCCGTACACTCGTTTTATTTACAGTAGCCATTATCTTTCCTCTCTTTCGTCTTTCTTTTTCTTCTCACGTGTATTCACGGACTTCTTGAAGGACAGCTCCGCTTCGGCGCGCTCATACATATCTCGCATAGCCGCGTCCTTGTCGGTCATATAATGCCCCCAATAGTAGCCACCCTCTTTCTTATATTCCCAAGTGACGAACATATTGGGGTTATGAATGTTCTGTCCTACGACGAACTCCACGTTGCCGATAGGTAAGCAAGCTATAATCTCATAGCCTGCGTTGATACGCTTGTTTTCGTTATCTTGCATCATCACGATTTTTCCTCTCTTTCGCTTGTCTTTTCTCATAGTCGGCTCTTGCTTTCGCAAGGTGTTCCTTGGCAAAGTCGGGGATTTTATCTTCGGGAACTTCGCCCAAGACCTCGTATCTCTCAATCCGAGTATCTTCACCCGTATAGAGGTTGACACAGAAGCAGCCGTTTCCACGGCTATTGGCATAAGAGCCGTTACCGCCCGTAACAAAATAGAGCTGATGGGAAATGTCCTTGAAGCCGTCGCAAAGCCATTTTTCACCGATTGCCACGGTCTTGCCTTCGATATTCTTATCACGGCTTGCAGAGAGAAGGTCAGAACCCTTCAAACAGCTTATATCGTCAAGTCCGATGGCGGCACGGTCTTTTTCGACCTTTTCAACGGCGGCAGAAATATCTGCCAAATAGAGCTTCATACACTCAACGAAATCGTTGCTCGTAACGGCGTTTACATAGTGTCTGAAAAGCTCGTCATCGTAGCATTGGCATTTCAAGAAGCGTTGCTGCTCTTTATCGTCCGTATGAATGGCGAACAAATATCTGCGGTTGCCGACAAACACCTCGTTTTGTACGGCATAGTCGTTTATCATTTCTTTTCCTTTGTTGTTTATCATTATCTATCTCCTTTGTCCTCTCGTTTTTTGCTTAGGTGCTTTTGGTAAAGGGTAAGTGCCTTTACAATGGTGTCCTCAATCTGCTTGGGCGGCATCCCACGGGGAAAGAAGCGTTCAAGCCGTTCCATCGGGATTTTGATTTTCTCCTTTTGGTTTGGCTTTTCCTCGGTCATTATGGAGAATATCGTGTCCATATCGAGCTTGCCGTCCTTGCTCAAATTCTTCATTCGGATTGCTTGTGCAAGGGAGGGAGTGCAATCCTCGCTCTCAATCGTTTCAAGCAAATCTGTTTGCTCGTCGCGTGTGAGATAGGAAAGCTCCACCGCAGGGCGAAAGGCAATTTTGCCTTCGTCCACCATTGTCAGCAG
Source organism: uncultured Lachnospiraceae bacterium (assembly GCA_964472845.1). Taxonomy (GTDB): domain Bacteria; phylum Bacillota; class Clostridia; order Oscillospirales; family CAG-272; genus HGM12650. The sequence goes on from CAYYND010000034.1 coordinate 4,791, forward strand.
TTCGGGGATTAACTCGGTTAGGCGGATATACCTTTGATTTGTTTGCCGCTTTCTCCCGTGTCTTGACCGATAATATCTGCTGTTGAAAAATCCTCGACCAATGGTCGTGAATTTTCTTTCGGTCTGCCTGCCTTGCGTTTCATCGCATCCATTTTCATCTTGTAAGCAAATGCTTTCTCGCTTGGAAGGATGTGCTCACGTTGAAGGTTAGAGTCAACCATTTCAACGACAGCTTCTTCACGGCTGAGTTCTCGCACGATGGCGGGAATACCGCTGATACCGAGCCGCAGACAAGCGTGCTTTCTGCGGTGTCCTGCGATAAGCTCGTATCTTTCGCCGTTCTTACGCAGTATAACGGGGGTGAGAACACCATTGTTCTCAATGCTCTGTATGAGCCGTTCCATATCCTCGTCATCCCTCACTTGAAAAGGGTGCTCGGCAAAATCGTCGATCAGACTTATAGCAACGGTGCAGACCGTTTCTTGACTTTTAACATCCAACTTTATCACTCCTTCTTACATATAAATTGGCATAGAAAAAGCCGACCTTTTGGTGAAAGGTCGGCTAATCGTGCCGTATGTATTAGGTGTCATTCGTAATATAACACATCTCTTTTATATATTGTATTGCATCGTTCATTAAATCAATGTGCTTTTTCGATTTTTTAGAAATCACGAAAGCATCATCGCTTGTCAGAAAATCCAAAAGATATTCTTTGGGAATTTTTATGCGATTGAAAATATTAAAAGATTTAAGTTTGCCATTTTCGCACCAAAGCGCAACGGTCTTTGTCGAGTATCCCGTAATTTCAGATACTTTATACGGGGAAACAACAACATCATAGTCAGCAATTTGATTTTTCAAAAAGTTTCTTAAAATCTCTTTATTTTTGGTCACTCGTTCAATGTTGATTGCATAAGGGTTATATGCGCTACACCTGTAAAAGTTGTCTGGCGCTTTGAAAGCGAGGGGATTGTTTTCACGTGCCTCCAAGAACGCTATCACATCGTCAAGACGGATTTTGTACTTGCGGGTTTTCTTACCGGAGTTGGTGCAAGGCACAAGTCCACAGTCAAGAAAGTAGGATGCTGCTTTTTTGCTGATATGACAAATCCGATAGAATTGATCCTTTGTTATTTCTTCGGGATAGGTGGTCTTTAAGTATTCGATTGTTTGCTTATCCATAGCTACACCTCATATAAAAATATTCGGTCAACGGCGTAGCCAATTTATGCTCCAAAAACTCGTTTTGAAACCGCGTTTTGTTCTCTCCAAAGTTCTCTCCAAAATGCTCGTTTTTTATCCGATTTTTCGTCGATTCGAACTATGACAGTATTTTTCAAAAGCGGTGTGAACAATTAAATAAAGCACTCTGTTTTCTCATAATTTCCAAAGTACAGTACGGATTATTTTTTTGCACCCAAAGTCAAAAATCTCCTTATTTTTCAAGGGATTTCACGCTTGAACAGCTCATTTTTATACGTTTGTTCTCTCCAAACTATGTTTCGATAAGGCTATCAAAAATGCCTTCCAAAAAGCACTCATAAATTCCATCAAAATTCCGCATCTTCCAAATTATCGACAACACTCGAAATCAGTTTGCGAGAAATCGCACGAGGGTTCGAATCCCTCTCTCTCCGTTTTAAATCTAAAGAAGCACACCGAGAGGTGTGCTTTTGCGTTTTTATGGAAAAAAGTCGAAATCGGTTCGCGAGAGATCTACAATGGTGGAAGTTTTCTCTTGAAGTCTCAATTTATAAAGGGCGAAGAAACTCAAAAAAGTTTTTTCGCCCCATATAACATATGATCAGATCAGCAAATATTTAACATCTTTTATACTGTCCGTGCTGTCGGTATTATCTATGCTCCTCAAGCCGTTGCGTTCGGCAAGAGCGGCGAGCTCGGCGTGGTATTTCTTTCCTACGCTCCAGAGCGTGTCGTTTTTGTCGGGATAGCACACCGTAAAGGTGCTTTTTTTGTTTTCCTCGGTTTTTTCAGCCGCCTCAGATCCCGCCGCAAACATAGCCTCGGTTACAGCTCTGATCTTATTTGTTCCGAATAGGCGCGCGGTTACGAATATCTCACTGTCGATAACGGCTTTTTCCGCATCTGTTCTGCAACGGACGGATATTACCTCGGCCGTGGCGTCGTATTCGCACTCGGAAACATCAGATCTTGCATCGGTCTCGTATCGGAACGGAAGCGTACATTCCTTTGAGAACGCCTCGGCTCCGAGGTTCAGCAGAAGGCTGTATCTGCAATTTCCCGAAACTATATATTTTCCTTTGTCAAGTACCACCGATTCAACAGAGGATGAAAGCGCCGAGCAATCGATCAGTACGCTTCCGGGCTCTATTCCGAGCTCTTCAAACGTAAGTGTGCCGCCGCCCGTAAGATTTCCCGAGAAGCAACGCAGAGCGGTAGGATAGCTCTGCTCCTTAACCGAACATTCGCAATCGCTTTCGGTGGAATAGATGTCCTTCACATAGCAAAGCTCGGTGTTCTTTTGCGCCTCGGCTATTATGCTGACTCCGACCTCGCAAAGTATTCTGCCTTCTTCGTTCGATACGGAAATATCATGGACTCTCCCATAGGCGCGGCATTCACATCCCGTGCCGATACCGTCGATTTCGACCGTGGTCGAGAAGGGAAGCTTTTTTGTGATCGAATACGGCTCGCCCTCGGGATCCTCGCGACACATCAATATTTTTACGATGGCGTCGCCTCTGCATGAAACATACCCGTCTGACGCATTTGCTTCGCTGACAAATACGCATACCTCGGGCATAATTATTCTTATTTCACTTCCACCCGAAAGTGCTGCCGAGGGGTTGGAATCGGAAACTATCTCGTCTCCGAGCGTTAAAAGCTCGCTCTCGCCGCGCATAACGCAGTTGACTCCGACCGTGCCCTCAAGCTTTTCTATAACATCGTGCGCTGAGGTGCCGGATACGGTGCATTCGGGCGTATCGGTACTGAAGGCGCTGACCTTAGCGCGCAGTCTGCAACGTATCGCCACTCTTCGCGGAGCTACGACTCTCGCATTTACAGAGTCGGATGCCACATCCGCAAAGCACAAGAGCTCGGGGTCGAGGCTCGGATCTCCACCGTCGGCACTTTTTTCAAACGGCATAGAAAAGGAATAATCGTCCGAAATTACGGCTAAGCAAAGCTTGCCATCGTTGTCCGAATAGAGCAGTGAATAATCGAGAGTCCCCGAAAATTCCGCGCTTCCTGATCCGACGAACTGTGTCGGGGGGATGACATTTACGGTGACTCGGTGCAGCTTTTTGATCTCGGGTTGATAGTCGGGAAGAGTGTAATCCGCGGAAAGCTCGGCGGTCACATTCTTTCGGCAGATCTCGGTCTGTATAGGGCTCTTGGTAGGCAACAACGGCATAAATTTGTTATTATTCATAGCTTCCATACTTTTCTCCTTATGGGAATATATTCATCGTAGTACAATATATTCAAGGAATGAAAAGGATATTACAGATTTTATCAACGGCGGCTTGCTCATTAAGTACGAAAAGCGAATAAAAAACGGAGATACAAGCACTTTGGCGAATATCTCCGTTTTTCCGTATCTTAGAGATACGTTTTGCTTTAGGTATCAGCGCTTAGCGCTCGTCGTCCTTCTTTTTGATCACGAGTGCCGATGCTGCCGCAATAATGAGTACCGTTGCCGCGCCGATGCTTACGATCGATGATTTGCAACCGTTGCCCGTATTGGTGTTAGGCTGATCGGTCGGCTCAGCGGGATCTGTGGGGGCTTCTGTTACAGTCTCTATCAGCGTTTTTGTGTATACTGCACGATAAACGAGATCCGAGGTTACCGTTGTCGCTATTTCCGCATCCCATTTTTCAAAGGCGTATGTAAAGCTTTCATCGCTTGCCTTTGTGGGAGTCTCGGGGATCTGAGTCAGGGTGTCTCCGTGCTTGTACTCTGTGCTGAGTATTACACTGCCGTCGTCGTCAAGAAATTTAACGGTATATACGATCGGTGTCCAAACAGCGTACAGAGTAAGATCTTTGTTTTCCTTATATTTGTCTCCCGCTTTGTATTCCGCTTCGGTAGCATCCTTGGAGGTTGCCCATCCGACAAATTGGTATCCTTCAAAGGTGGGGATCTTGTCTGTGATGACTATTTCGCCGTCCTTGAGCATTCTTTGACGTGAGAGACCGTTCTTGCCGCCGTTAAAGTTGTAGGTTATGCTGTATACGTTATCCGCATCCCCCTTAACGTAGGACATCGATATCCATCCCATCTGACCGTTGAATTCGATCTGCCCCCAACCGTTTCTTATCTCTATTACGGTGACGCTTGAATTCTTGGGAAGCTCGCCGATCTTTTCGTAGGATGTTCCCGCGCCCGTACGTACGTTTAATGATGATGCTGTCGTCACATAGCTTCCCGGTTTGGTCTCATTCTCCTTCAGCGGGAAGACCGAGTAATCCGTACCCTCGGTCACGGTATACTTCGGTACACAGTATCCGAGTATGAATTCGTGAGTGAGAGAATATTTGTGCGTGGCGACCTCGCCGCCGCTGTTGCCCTCGATCGTGTAGACATAACCGTCTTTAACGCCGATAACAAGACCGACGTGATTTGCGGTGGTCGAGCCGACCTCATTTACAAACATAATGATGTCGCCTGCAATCGGAGTGTATCCCGAGTTGAGCTCCTTGAACTGCGATTTGCTCTGATACCATGAGGTCATACGTCTGCAGCTGACTTCCGTAGTCGCAATGTTTTTCTTGACTCCCGCCTGTCTGAGGCACCAGGATACGAAAGCGGCACACCAAGCATAACCGTAGCTCGTTCCGTTACCCTCGCCGTTGTCGAGCTTGCCGTAAAGGCGGTTGTATTCGACGAAGTTGCTGTCGCCCGAAAGGTTGAGTCCATCCATATCAGCCTCGCTGTTACCCTCGTGATAGCCGAGCTGAGTAAAGGCTACCGAAAGTACATCAAAACGATGATCTCCCGTGAGCTCATATGCTATGAGCTTTTGATAATACGGGCTGTATGTATATGCATCGCTGAAATTATATGAAGGTGTAAGCGCCTCGGACGTCAAGGTAAATACCGACATCGTCGACAGTATAAGCAGAGCGACGAGCAGAGCGGCACCTATTCTTGTATGAGTTATCTTTTTGATTTTCACGAAAAAGCCTCCTTTGTTTTTATCATATTGTATACGTTATAATACCATAAAATGCGATAAATGTAAAGAGATAATATGACAAAATCACAAAATATATCATAAAAATCACGCCTTTTTGACGTATTATACCAAAAAAGCGGCCGCATGGCGCGACCGCAGATATTTTGATCTTGTTTTGATGATATATGCTTATTTAAGCATCGCGAGTATCTCTTGCTTGGGTCTGACGCCCGTCACTCTTTTTATCTCCTCGCCGTCCTTAAATGCAATGAGCGTCGGGATGCTCATAACGCCGAATTCCGAAGCGAGCTCGCTTTCTTCATCGACGTCTATTTTACATATTTTGATATCCGTATTTTCTTCCGATATTTTATCTATGACGGGGGAGAGCATTTTGCACGGTCCGCACCAGGTTGCGTAGAAATCGACCAAAACGGGGACGTCACTCTCAAGCACTTCTTTTTGAAAATCCTCTTTTTTAATAACTAAAGCCATATATTAACCTCCTGATCTGCGTAGGCTTGATTTATTGTTGCCTTGATACGCTCGATCTAACGTAATTATACCGCATTTTTGATAAAACAACATATATTCTTTATGAACAAAAAATATATTTTGGATTTTTTTTCGTCGATTGTTTGATCGGCTCGCTTTAAAAAACACAAAATATATTTGTTTTTACTATTGACAGTAGATAAAAAACGAGGTATAATAAAGCGCACGTTTTAAAACGATCAATTTAAATAAAACAAGGGGGTCAATATGCCGCCAAAACCAAAGTTTACAAGGGAAGAGATAATAGCCGCGGCACTCGGTATAGTTTCGGAGCGCGGGGGTGATGCACTTACCGCAAAGGAGCTTGGCGATGCGATGGGAAGCTCGGCACGTCCGATATTTACTGTGTTCAACAGTATGAATGAGGTGCGCGATGGGGTCAAAGAAGCGGCAATGAGACGCTTCGAGTCGTATGCGCACAAGACGGGACAAAATATTCCCATATTCAAGCAGGTCGGTATGCAAATGATTTTATTCGCAAAAGAAGAGCCGAGACTCTATCAGCTTGTTTTTATGTCTCAAAATAATGATGTAAGGTCATTTGACGATATTTATGCGCATCTCGGCGGCGTTGCCGATGAATGCCTGAATACCATCCAAAAGGATTATGGTCTGTCCGGCGAGGATGCGAAAATGCTGTTTGAGCATTCGTGGATTCACACTTATGGCATCGCAACGCTTTGTGCCACGGGAATGTGTGACTTCTCCGAGGAACAAATTTCAAAAATGCTTACAGAGGATTTTATGGCGATGATGATGCTGCTGTTAAGATCCGGAAAGGAAATAAAATGAAAGAATCTATCTGTGGCGCAAACTGCGCCGAATGTCCGTTTAACGAAAGCTGCCGCGGGTGTGCCGAGACTAACGGTTGCCCTTACGGAAAGCAGTGCTTTATTGCAAAATACATACTGACGGGCGGTATCGAAGCTTGGAAAGAATTCAAAAAGGGACTTGTCGATGAGATAAACGCCTTGAATATTGACGGAATGGAAAAGGTTACCGAGCTTTATCCGCTTGTTGGGAACTTCGTAAATCTTGAATATCCGCTTCCGAGTGGATGCACGGTCAAATTTCTGAATGATGAGGAAATATACCTCGGCGCACAGGTCAAAAATCTGTTTGACGAAAGTGGAAAGACCTGCTTCGGAGTCATCGCTCGGGAAGGCTTCATACTGATCTGCACTTATGGTGAAAACGGCTCAGATCCGGAGCTCGTGCTATATAAGAGAAGATGACCTTATGAGCAAATACGAAGCCCTTTGGAACTACATAAAAAATTGCGGAAAGGATACGGTCGCTCTGACCTTTGAGGAGATCGGCGGTATTGTCGGTGTTCCGCTCGACCACTCGTTTTTGCGGTATAAAAAAGAACTGAAGGAATACGGATACGAGGTCGAAAAGATTTCTATGAAAGAACAGAAGGTGACATTTACAAAATGTTGAACGATACTTTGATCTTATACATACACGGCAAGGGCGGCACAGCGGAGGAAGCCGAGCATTACAAGCCGCTGTTTCCCGATTGCGACGTGATAGGACTTGACTACAAAGCCGAAACGCCGTGGGACGCAAGATTGGAATTTCCGACTGCATTTGCATCGCTTTCGTCAGGGTATGAACACGTGATACTGATTGCAAACAGTATCGGTGCGTACTTCTCGATGTGCGCTCTACCGCAGGAAAGGATCAAGATGGCGTATTTCATCTCTCCCATCGTGGATATGGAAAATCTGATCCTCAATATGATGATGTGGGCGAATGTGTCCGAGGACGAGCTGCGGGAAAAAGGAACTATTGCAACGGCGTTCGGTGAGACGCTCTCGTGGGAGTATCTCTCATACGTTCGCAGTCATCCTATCGTTTGGAATGTGCCGACCGAAATCCTTTACGGTGAGCAGGATAATTTGACCGATTTGGAAACTATTACCGCTTTTGCAGACGCGCACGGAGCAAGCATTGCCGTTATGAAAGGCGGCGAGCATTGGTTTCACACGGCGGAGCAGATGGCTTTTCTTGATAATTGGATCTCCTCGAAGCAAAAGTCGATCATCGAAACAGAACGCCTTATCCTTCGACCGTGGCGTGACTCGGATGCACATAGCCTTTATGAATATGCAAAGGACCCCGATGTAGGTCCCATAGCCGGCTGGCAACCGCACAGATCCGCAGAGGAAAGTCTGCATATTATCCAAAATGTACTTAACGGTGCGGAATGTTATGCTATCTGCGAAAAGGAAAACGATAAAGCGATCGGTTGCATTGAACTCAGATTGAACGGTCACACGGATATGACCGACAGAGACGATGAATGCGAGCTTGGGTATTGGCTTGGCAAACCTTTTTGGGGCAGAGAATATATGCCCGAAGCGGCAAGAGCGGTTCTTCGCCGCGCCTTTGAAGACATCGGAATGGCAAGGGTCTGGTGCGGCTATTATGACGGAAACACGAAATCAAAACGGGTGCAGGAAAAGCTTGGCTTTGTTTATCACCATACCTGCAATGAGGTTCCCGTTCCTCATATGAACGAGGTAAGAGTCGGTCATACAAATGTGATGACAAAGGAAGATTGGAAAACAAATGGGAGCAAGTATGAACAGTAATGCAGTCTTATAAAAATGTGAAGTGAATTATTGTACGGAGGGAAACCTATGACACAATTTATCTATATCACACTGAGACAGCGACCGGAATTGAAAGAATACGCCGCCCAATGGTTCCATCAAAAGTGGGGCGTGCCCAAAGAAGCCTATCTGGAATGTATGGACGCTTATTTGAGCGACAAAACCGAATACGGCTGGTATCTCTGTCTGGACAAAGATAAGATTGTCGGCGGTTTGGGCGTGATCGAGAACGATTTTCATAACAGAAAAGACCTGACACCGAACATCTGCGCCGTTTATACCGAGCAGGACTATCGTTGTAAGGGAATCGCCGGACGGCTGCTGGGTATGGCAGTCAAGGATTTGCGCAGCAAGGAGATTTCCCCTGTCTACCTGCTTACAGACCATGTGGGCTTTTATGAACGCTATGGCTGGGAATTCCTGTGCATGGTGCAGGGGGACGGAGAAGCCGAGCTGTCAAAAATGTATATTCACAGGTAATGCAGAACAGGTCGCTTCCCATCTAAGCAAAACAGGTCGAGAGATCCTTTCTGAAAAAGTTAAAAGATAGCGCCTTGTTTTATCATGACGAAAAAATATGAAGGGGCAAGATTATGGAATACATAAAAGTAACAATCGAAAATCTGGAGACCGAGCATATTTGCTGTGCCATTTCCGATAATAACGATATTCAAGTATCGTCGAAAAAGGCGTGGCTGAAGGAACGCTTTGATGATGGGCTGGTTTTTCTGAAAAGTATCGAGCGCGGAAAATGCTTTATTGAGTATATTCCTGCGGAAAATGCTTGGAACCCCATTGATGCGGACGGTTATCTGTATATCAACTGCCTGTGGGTGTCAGGTTCTTTCAAGGGGCACGGGTATTCAACGGATTTGCTGAACGCCTGTATTGAGGATGCAAGGGCAAATGGGAAATACGGTCTTTGTATTTTGGCTGCGGCAAAGAAAAAGCCCTTTCTGTCCGACCCGAAGTTTTTGAAATATAAGGGCTTTGCTGTATGCGACGAGGCAGACAACGGAATTCAGCTTTGGTATTTACCGCTTACGGAAAATGCCCCTGCGCCGAAATTCAAGTCGTGTGCAAAGCATCCGCACGTGGATGAATCGGGCTATGTGCTGTTTTATACCAACCAATGTCCATTTAATGCGAAATATGTTCCAATAATAGAAGCTATCGCAAAGGAAAGATTCGTGCCGTTTCAAACCGTTCATATTGAAAGCAAGGAACAGGCGCAAAATGCTCCCACGCCGATCACGACTTATGCACTCTTTTATAACTGCGAGTACCTGACCAATGAGCAGATGAATGACAAGCGTTTTTTGAAGTTGCTGGATAAAGAGACAGCGGACGGAAACGGACGTTAATATTGCGTTTTGATTAATTGGTTGCTTCCGTGCTCGCTTTGCGGTGCGACGGTAGCTTGCATATTATAATAAAAAGCAGAAAGATTTAATTTTATTGGAGGATAATAATTGTGAAAAGCTTAAAAAACATTCAGATCCTTGCCAAAGTCGGCAAGATATTAAGTAAGATCGTTTTTATTTTTGGCGTAGTTGCCGTATGTGTGTGTGTTGTGGGGCTTGCTCTGCTCCCGTTCGGAGATGGGAAGATAGCTGAGATCGGCGGCGTGACCATTAACGGAATCGTAGATATAGGCACAGAGGAGGGCAGAAGTATTGCCTACATTACGTTTGTGTTTGTCATTATCACGTGCATCGGCAACGCTATGCTTGCAAAATTTGCGGAGAGGTATTTTTATAACGAACTTAAAGCAGGAACACCCTTCACCGAGAACGGCTCAAAGGAACTCCTAAATCTCGGGATTCTAACGATAGTGATCCCGATTGCTACTTCCGTCGCCGCGGAAATAGTCCGCAGGGTAATGCTCGAGCTTATGAATATATCGGACGAGTTGGCAGCGGCTGCGGATGCTTCGTATGATAATGGGTCGTCGGTCGCACTCGGTGTAATGTTTATAATTATGTCACTGTTTTGCAGCTACGGTGCCTCTCTTGCGGATCCTTCGCACAAGGATAGACCCGTCAAGGAATTGATATAAAATTATTTATTTCGGCGAGCGGTAGAGTAATATGAAGACTCTCTTTTTTAAAACGGCGGTGTTCATACTTACGGGTTGCCTCATATTCGTTATGACAAGCTGTGATGTCGGCACGACATTTGATGGAAATAAGCTCACGGACGGCAAGATGTTCAAAATGGATTACTCAGTCCTCGACAAGACCGAGGATGCTTATCTTCGGCTTGACCGAGGGGATACACTGAAGGTGACGATATCACACACCTCGGGTGCGGTCGATGTGACCGTGAAGGCAGACGGGGATGAGCCTATCTACGAGGGGAGAAACCTTGAGAATATCAGCTTTACGCTCGGCATACATAGCTCGGGTCGGTACCGTATAACCATCGTAGGACATAAGGCTTGCGGAAGCGTATCCTTTTCCGCTGTGGGCGATGTGTAAATGAAACGCTTTTTGATATTTTGAAAAAATGACAAAAACTATTGACAGATTTCGTGATCTGTGATAAAATGATCGTGTGAATTGAACACCGAACTATACACCATTGAAGCGGAGATAACAACAGCGACGCCTTTGCAGAGAGCCGCGTTGTTGAGCGTCTGGCAAGAAATAAGCTATCGGTTTAATGATATTGCACTCCAAAGGTTGGATAACGTTTGGGGAGCGTATTTTTTGATCTTTGACTTGAAATGACAAGGAGCTGAAGTTATTATACAGCACGGAGTTCGAAATATATCATAACAGAGAGATCTGCGATCAAGATCGGGTGTATCAAGCTGACAGAACATCAGCTTGGTCGGAAAGAGGATTATATATGCCCAAACCGCCACCGAAGCTTGACGGTGCCGTCCTCAGAAACGGAGAGACACTGTACCTTGACCTTTCACGAAAGGAATATATTGAATACATCGGTACGGTCGTAGATTATTTGCTTGCACGAGACGATGTGAATGATCTTTCGCAACAGGTGAGTCAGACGTTCCTTGTGTTCATACCGATGGATATCATATGCGTGCCGATCGATGCTGAGTTTGCGCCTGATGACGAGAATATAACTATCTTCTTCTCTCTTTCCGAAGGGCTCGATCCCGAAAAGGGTACTATGAATGAACCGGTGGAAATAAAATTCACTCGTGAAAGCACAAAGATCGCGGGCTCCGAGTATAACTGCCGAATGGAAATAAGCTCAAGCACGGTATACGGTGTCAAGGTGGATCCTTGCTATTTGGATCATACATACGGTGATGCTTACGAAGAATTGATAGCTCCGAGCTCCAAGGGCGTCAGAACGATAAAACGCCATTCCTGCATTTACTGTGGGCAAACCGAGCTTTCCGATTTTATAGGGGATATGAAGCTGTATTCCGCTACCGTTTTGGAAGGACGAAAATACTTGTATAAAGATATCTCAAGCGAGGTCGTATCCGGAGTCGTGTATGAAATATATACTAAAAAGTATGACGGCGCGGATCTTTCCGTAACGGTGAACGGCGTCGAAATACCGCGAACCGAAAGTGCCGAGGCCCCGTTTTGGCGTTATGTTTTCGTGATGCCGTGCGAGGATATCGAGATAAGCGTTAATTTTGTTGAAAAAATCGACGGATCTTCGACGGGGGGATTAAAGAGACAGTATATTTAAGACATTTTAAGCTTTTTATGAGATATTGTTGAGCTTCGCGTGAGCGTATGTTGTTCGTTCCGCGTATATAATGAAATAATCGATAATCAAGCTTATATGGAGGAATTATGCAAAATACAGAGATTGAGAAAGCGATACCGTGGAATCCTTGGCACGGTTGTAAGAAGGCAAGTCCCGGCTGCAAAAACTGCTTTGTATTCAAAATGGATCAAAGATACGGTCGCGATACTACGGTCATAACAAAAGGAAAAACCACATATGAGTTGAAGGACAAGGATTGCCCGCCGAACTCATTGGTAAAGCTTTGCTTTTCCTCGGACTTCTTTATCGAGGAAGCGGACGAGTGGCGCGATGGTTGCTGGGATTTTATAAGACGCAGAAGAGACTGCATATTTGTAACAACAACGAAACGCCCCGAGAGAATCAAAGAATGTTTGCCCTCGGATTGGGACGATGGCTGGGAGCATTTTCATCTAAGCATTTCTATCGAAAATCAAGAAATGGCAGATAAACGTATGCCGTATTTTCTTGACGCTCCGTTAAAGCATCGTGAGGTGTTTTGCTCTCCGCTGATTGCGCCCATATCACTCGGCAAATATCTGGATACAGGACTTATTCAGTGCGTTAACGTGGGAGGCGAGATGGCTCCGAAAGCGGATGTGCGCCCAATAAAATATGAATGGGTGGAATCCTTGTATCTTGAAGCAAAAGAGCGGGGAATAGAATTCTATTTTCATCAATGCGGTTCTATGTTTTTAAAGGACGGGATAAATATCGGTAAGTGGAATCTGAATGATCAGATCGCACGTGCCGAAGAGGTACAACACGAGCTTGAGAGAAAGCATCGGTAAACTCCGATCCGTCTGTGTGTATCATAAACCAAAACAGCAATACTAAAGGGCGAGCGTGTCGCCCTTTTTTTGCAAAGAAAAAAGCGTAAGTCCTATCCGAATGATACGGCTTACGCTTTATATATGTATTGACAGACGGATGTCGGATCCGTGTAAGATCGTTTTTGAGATCTGACGGCAACAACATCTCGGCAGAGTGCTTGTTTTGTCGTTCTTACATCCTTCGAGGATCTAAACACGCCTTTTGAAGTTTCCGAAGACTTCGTTTACCTTTTCAAAATTTGCAAACGTGTCCGGATGACTTTTAATGATCTTCATCATCTCACCTATTTGACGCTTGTTTATGATACAGATAAGCATATATCTGTCGGTATCTGAATACATCCCGTGAACTTGGATCTTGGTGACACCGTGTTTTAAACGAGTCATCAACTCTTCGGACAGCTCGTCGGGACGATTCGTGATGATTTCGAATTTGTAACCGTTCTTGAGTCCGCTCAAACCGTTATCGACGATTACATTTGCAATAAACAGGTTCAATAACGTACACATAACGGGGGTGATCTTCATTCCGTATACAAAAAATGCGATCAGCACTACGCTCGTATCCATAATGAACGAAACGTGTGCAATGTTCAGCTCCGGCTTTGCTCTCTTCAGCAGAGCAGATATACCGTATGTACCGCCGCTTGCACCGAAGCGTCGCAACATAAGCGAAAATCCAAAACCCGAGATAACGCCGGTGGCAATACAAGCAAACACGATGTTAAAGTCTGTGTTATTGTTTGCCAGAGAGTACGGCTTTGCGCCTATCGCATCGTAAAGACGCGGCATATACGATTGGACTATCAGATATAAGCTCAATATTGCCCCGAGCTTTTTGTTGATAAATGCGCTCACTAAAACGAAAATAGGTAAGTTAAAGGCAAGCATAAGGATAGACCAACTGACCCGGTCTCCAAGCAGATGATGGGTAATGGTGGCAAGTCCGCCAACGCCGCCCGGAGCAAATCCGTTACTGTTCTGAAAAAAATGATAAGCGGTGCCCACTATCACCCCCGCCATTATCGCGTACAGTATGTCGAATATAACATTTTTTACGTTTGCTTTGTGTTGCATAATTTTCAACTCCCGAAAGAATATATCAAGCTCTCTCTATTGTGTAGAGAAGCATTTAGCAGTGTTTAAATATTCATATGAATATGATCTTACCGCGAAAGAGCAGTAAAGAAGAGAGCGGACGGAGCGACAAAGATCGCGTCGTGCTGTTAGATCGAGATCTATTTGTTGATCACCGGAAAAATAACAGGCTTTTACGCAGCGGCAGATTGGAACCCCTTCGCCCCGTGGAACGGAGCTTCTGCGTGTATTATACCACATAATCTCACATTTTTCAATATATTCGTCGCCGCTGCCACAATATTTTGAAAAAGAAAAAGGTCTGACACATAACGTATCAAACCTATGCTTTTTAAATGTGTGCC
>CAYYND010000035.1:0-18618 GCA_964472845.1 uncultured Lachnospiraceae bacterium
GGCTTTAATGATGAACCTTCCAAGGCTTGATCGGCGGCTTGAATGTGCCGCGGAGCTTGTAAAATGCGGTGCATCCGTAGTTGACGTCGGCACGGATCACGCTTATCTTCCGATATATCTTGTAGGATCGGGAAAATGCCCGTCGGCACTTGCCACCGATGTAAATCAAGGGCCTATCGACAGGGCAAAAATAAATATAATATCCTATGGGCTTTCCGACAGGATAAGCACGCTTAAAACGGATGGCTTAAATGGAGTCGAGAGCTTTGATGCGGACTGCGTTATGATCCTCGGAATGGGGGGCGAGCTGATAGTCCGCATAATATCCGAGGCGGAGTGGCTCAGAAGCGCTGACAAAAAGGTGAGGCTCGTGCTCCAGCCGATGACGCATCCCGAATATGTAAGAAAGTATCTTTTTGAGAACGGTTTTGACATAGTGGGTGAGACGGTTTGCAAGAGCGGAAAATATTACGATATAATGGCTGCGGAGTACGATGGCAGACGCCGCGAATATACCGAGCTTGAGGCGCTTATCGGCAAGATCAATCGAGCGCGCAGAGATGACATTACGCTTGAATATGCGCGCCACCTTGCGGATATTTATCGCCGCAGGGCAGAGGGACTGCGCGAGGGCGGAGCTGACGCGTCGTTTGAAGTGGCTATGTTAAGCGAGCTTGAATCGCTCTTGAAATGATTTTTAAAAATATTTATGTCGCGTGAAGCGGCGGAATGGAGATCCATATGAATATTGCAGAGCTTTACGAATATCTTGACGGCAAGATTCCCGCACATTTGTCGTGCGATTGGGATAACGACGGGCTTATGTGCTGTCCCGATCCGGACAGAGAAATACGACGTGTGCTTATCGCACTTGACGTTACCGACAAGACGGTTTCGACGGCGATAGAAGGTGAGTACGATCTGATCATTTCACATCATCCGCTGATATTCAAGCCGATGCGGTCGGTAACGCCGTATAACATCACCTCGGCGAAGATCATCGAGCTTATAAAGAATGACATTTCCGTGATGAGCTTTCATACAAGGCTTGACGCGGTAAAGGGTGGAGTAAATGATGAGCTTGCGGAGATATTCGGACTTGTCGGAGCCGAGCCGTTCGGACCTGACGGAGAGGAGCTTGGCAGGATAGGTACGCTCGAAAAGCCTATGAGCTTTTCGGAATTTGCCGCGCTCGTGCGCGATACTCTCGGATGCAAGTCTGTATTTGCGGCAGACAGCGGAAGATACTCATACAGAATAGCCGTGCTCGGAGGCTCGGGTTCGGATTTCGTTGAAGCGGCAAAAAGAGCGGGAGCCGATACCTTCGTTACGGGAGAGCTCGGATATCACTATCTGTGCGACGCGCCGGATAACGGGATAAATCTTATTTCGGCGGGACATTTTCATACGGAAAACCCCGTTTGCGACAGAATAGCCGAGCTTGTCAGTGAGGCTGATCCGTACATAGAGATCGATATTTTTGATTCGCTCTCATACGAAATGACATAATCTAAGGATTAAGAAGGGAAGGAATACCGATATGACATATGCGGTTGCAAATCTTCACGGTTGCTACGGCGCTTTTAAAAGATTACTTGAAAAGATAAACTTTACAGATGACGATGTTATGTTCGTCCTCGGAGATATGGTCGATTACGGGGAGGAGTCCATGGAGCTTTTGGCAGATCTCAGCGTCAGATACAATATTTATTCAATAGCCGGTGAGCACGACAGAAGGGCTTATAAGATGCTCAAAGCCTTTTATTCCATGCTAAAGGACGGTACGGCTCCCGATGCCGATTATATTGCCGAAATGAACGAATGGGTCTCCGACGGCGGGAAGCCCACGCTTGACGCATTTACAAAGCTCGATGACGATATGAAAGAGGGAGTGCTCGATTATCTCGAGGAGCTTCCTTCCTACGAGACTGCAGAATGCGGCGGACGTGAGTATGTTCTCGTGCACGCGGGGATCAGAGATTTCTCTCCCGAAAAGGAACTTGAAGATTATGGTGATGAAGATTTTATCACCGAGCCTCTCGATATGGGCAAGCGGTATTTCGATACGGCTTGCGTTGTTGCGGGACATATTTCAACCTACGATATCGACGGCGCGGACGAGGGCAAGATATATCACAATGGTAACAATTACGCCATCGACTGCGCGATAGCATTTGACGGATATCTCGGTTGTCTGTGCCTTGATAACGGCAAGGAATATTATGTTCAGTAAAGATTGATGTACTATGAGAAACAAGAACGAGACAGTAACACTTAAGATCACCGATCTTAATAATTTGGGCAGCGGCGTCGGACGTGATACGGACGGCGTTGTGGTCTTTGTAAGCGGAGCGGTGACGGGAGATACGGTAGAGGCTAAGATCATAAAGGTCAATAAGAGCTATTGTGTCGCGAGGCTTGAGCGCATTATCGAGCCGTCCGTATATCGCATACAGACTCCTGTCTGCACAGCTCCTCAGTCTTGCGGCGGATGCGTTTACAGAAACGTCACGCGCGAATGTGAGCTTGAGATGAAGCGTTCATACGTTGAGAGTCTATTCATCAAAGCGGGGCTTTCTGACGTAAAGGTGTTTCCTGTCATAACGGCAGGCGAGCGCACGGGGTACAGAAACAAGGCGCAATATCCCGTAAGACAGACCAAAGCGGGCATAAAAGCGGGATTTTTTGCGAATAAGACGCACTCTGTCGTCAGTGCGGATAAATGCGCACTTGAGCCGGATATTTTTGCCGATATCGTAAAATACGTTTGCGAGTTTGCCGAAAGATACAGTATCTCGGCGTATGACGAGCAAAGCGGCAGAGGCATACTGCGCCATATATATTTGCGTATGGGAAATGTCAGCGGCGAGGTGATGCTGTGCCTCGTCGTCAACGCCGACACTTTGCCGCACAGTGATAAGCTTATATCCGAGATAAGGGAGCGTTTTCCGCAGATAACGAGCCTTATGCTGAATATAAACAAGAGAAATACCAACGTCGTTACGGGAGACAAGTACATTACAATTGACGGAAACCCATACATTGAGGATGCGCTTTGCGGTCTCAGCTTCAGAATATCGCCCGATTCCTTTTGGCAGGTCAATCACGACGGCGCGGAGCTTTTGTACAGAGCGGCAAGGGAAAGGGCACAGCTTGACGGAGAGCAGAACGTGCTGGATCTTTACTGCGGCACGGGTACCATCGGACTTTCAATGGCGAAATATGCCAAGCATATCACGGGAGTTGAGATAGTGGGGGCTGCCGTCGAATGTGCAAAGTTCAACGCAACACGAAACGGTATAGATAATGCGGATTTTTACTGCGCCGATGCTTCGGATACGGAAAGTATAATCCCGAGAGAGAAAAAATACGACGTTGTGATACTCGATCCCCCGCGAAAAGGATCAACGCCTGAGCTTATCGAATACATAGCGCGAGAGAATATAGAAAAGGTCGTATATATATCCTGCGGGCCGGATACTTTGGCAAGAGATTGTGCCCTGTTTCGGAAACTCGGCTATACCGTGGGCGACGTTCAGCCCGTTGATATGTTTCCGATGACGGGACACGTCGAAACGGTAGTTCTTTTGTCTAGGCGAATACCAAAAGACTATTTAGAAGTAAACGTAGAATTGGACGACGATTTTTTGACAAAAGCGGAATCCAAAGGAACATACGATCAAATAAAGCAATATATTTTTGAAAAATATCAAATCAAGGTTAGCAGCCTATATATTGCACAAGTAAAAGAGGCTTGCGGTATAAAGGAAAGAGAAAATTATAATCATTCAAAGAAAGAAGATAGCAAGCAGCCGAAAGTTCCCGAAGATAAACGCAAAATCATTATGGAAGCGTTACAATACTTCAAAATGATTTAGCCATTTTCATTAAAGCACGATTGATTTAGGTCATTTGTGCTTTTTTTCAGGTGGAGATACTCAAACCTTGCAAATATTTGGTATGCGTTTGGTTTCGATAAAAAATTACAAATCAGAGTTATGTTTGTATTTGCAAATGGCTTGAAAAAGAGAAAGAATTATGATATAATAATTAGTGTCGAAAAGTGTAGTGTTTGCCTACGTCTTGCTTTCAAGCCGATCTGAATGACACTAACATCCTTTTGGATAAGAATGCAAAATTTGTGGGGCTGATCGATTTCAACCTCTGCGGAAAGGAACCTATCTTAAATTATACCGTTCGCGAAGCTCTGTGGGCTGTCTGCGACAAGCGTTTGTTTGGAGAAAATGACAGCAGGTTGTATTTTTATAATAAGGAATTGGATGACCTCAGAATAAGCTTATTCTTGGAAAACATACGCTGCATTCAAGAGACCTACGAGTTTACTCCGGTTGAAAGAGAAGTTTTTTCCATCCTGTTTCGCTATATGAACTCATTTTGGTGGCATCATTTGGATGAGATCAAATTGATCTCCGAAGACGAGGACAAGATAGAGAAACTGTTTGATTGGCTGGAATTTCAAATGACAAGAGATGATATACGATTGCCGTGATCGCGCGGCGGCAGTCAAAGAACATTGAAGGGGAATTAAATGGATATAACATTACGACAGATGTATAAAGAGGATATCGAAAAGGTCACACCTCTTTTTATCGAATATTGGAACGGAACGGGTGATAAGTGGACTCCCGAGCTTGTATATCGCAGAGTTTGGCAGGTTCTGGGCTCTCCCGACTCTTACTGTATGATCGCAGAGGACGGCTCAAACGCCGTCGGCTTTGCTATGGGAAGATTTGAGACCTTTTACGATCTTACGGCTTACAATCTTGTGGAGATCATTGTTGCATCCGAATATCAAAGAACCGGCGTCGGTACAAAGATGATGACGGAGCTTGAAGAACGAGTAAAGGAAATGGGTGCAGCTATGGTTCAACTTGAAGCGATAAACGATGAAATGCACGAGAATTTTTACGGAAAGCTCGGCTACACAGATGCAACTAATTTGAAATTAAAGTCGAAATTTTTAGACTAATAAAAAAATATGCGATTGCCAAAAATTGTACAAATATATTCTTGACACAAAAAAATGTTGGTGGTAAAATAAAGCCGCATAAGGGGGCTTTGCGTTTACGGTATCGCCACGATGACAGGAGAATATTTACTGATCATACTGATCATATAGATACAAATTCCGATATTGGGAGGTCAAAATGAACTATTATTTACCGTTGTTTATCGTGTTTTTGATCATATACATGAGCTGTCAAAGAAAGAAACGAAAGAATGCGGCGATCATCAATCACCGCAAAAATCATAAGAATAAGGAGATCTTCAAAATGAAAGAATTGGCACAAAAATTCGTTGGCAAGGATTGCCTGGTCTACACTATTACGAGCGACGGCAACTTCGTTAAAGGTGTAATACAAGAGGTTACGGAAAACGGACTTTTGATCGAGAGCGAGGGGAATCTGCAAGCGGTAAATCTTGAGTACATTACACGTATCCGCGAATGGCCGAAAAATGCCAAGGGCAAGAAAAAGACCGTGTTTGATTGATGTGCATCTTACATAATGATCTGTGCTTAAAAGCCGCCGTCTCCTCGTGATCGAGCGAAGACTGCGGCTTGCTTTATTAACTGATGTCAAAGCCTTTGATTCGGACAAAGATATAACGCATTTCGAGCCCAAGCGCTTGACTATCGGCGGCGGATATTATATAATAAACGGAGATGATGGATCGCCGTGCGTCGGAAAGGAGAGTTCTATGTATCCCAACATTGTTTTTATGGGAATGTCGCTTTATGAAATATTCATACTTGCGGGGATCGTATACGCTTTTGCCGTATTCAGAATTTTATCGGACAGAGATCACGCAAGGGCAAAATATCAGAATTTTGTCATCGTCTGCGGAGCTTTTGCAATAATTGCGGGTTACATCTGCGCTGTTCTGTTCCAAGCCGTATACAATTATTTTTCCGACGGAATATTTGGGATCACCGTGCAGACAGGAGCCACCTTTTACGGCGGACTTATAGGCGGCGCGGCTGTGTTTCTGTCACTGTATTTTGCGGTCGGACACGGCTTCTTCAAGGATAAATACCATATCGGCGGTTTCTCAAAGCTTTCCGATATAGCGGCGGCGGCGATCTCGGGCGCACACGCCTTCGGACGCATCGGATGTCTTATGGCGGGGTGCTGTTACGGTCGACCGACGGAGTCATTTATAAGCGTCTACAATCAAACGCTCGGATGCAATACCGTTCCCGTTCAGCTTTTTGAGGCGATATTTCTGTTTGCTTTGAGCGCGTTTCTCATTTTTCGGTGTGTTAAAGGAAAAGCGTACGGATTACCCATATACCTTTCGGCATACGGAGTGTGGCGATTTTTTATAGAATATTTGAGATATGACGACAGAGGATCGACATGGCTCGGTTTGCTTACACCGTCACAGCTCACCGCGATATTTTTGATCGCAGTCGGCGTTCTCGGTATACCTCTTATGAGAAGGTTTTCTTGCGGAGGCGGATATGAGAAATGATTCTTCGAGGTGCGCTTTGAGTAAAGCCGAGAAATTCAAGAGAAACATATGCTTTGGCGTGATCGTCTGTTGTGTGGCGGCGGTTTTGGCGATCGAGATCTCGGACATCGAATTCGCGGACGACGCGCTGCTCTCCACTATGCTCTCTTCATCAGTATCGCGATTGATCGGAGCGGCGGCACTTATTACCGTGGCGGCTTATCTCGGGTATAGGGTCTTTGACCCGTTCCGAAAGCCATTTCTTCGATCTCTTATCTTCGTTTTGCCTTGTCTTGCGGTGGCAGTCAACAATTTTCCGATAGTTGGGGTCATTACGGGAAATGTGCGTATCACTCAGCCGGTTTCATACGTTGCCGCGCTTATATTGCAGTGCTTTTCCATCGGACTTTTTGAAGAGCTTGCATTCCGGGGAGTGATGCTTCCCGTGATTCTTGAGAGACGAAGGAAAACGCTTTCCGATATATTAGTGTCCGTTTGTTTGACCTCGGCTGTATTTGGAGCTATACATCTGGTAAATCTGTTTGCGGGCGCCGGATTCTTGAGTGTTGTTTTGCAGATAGGATACTCATTTCTGATCGGAGGAATGTGCTCGGTGGTACTGCTCAAAACGCACAACATATGGTATTGTGTGCTTATTCATTCTGTATTTGATTTCGGTGGGCTCTTCGTTTCGATACTCGGGAAAGGAAATCCGTGGGACGGCTTGACTGTTTCTATCACTGTGATTTTGGCGTTGGCGGTCGCGGTCTATGTGACGATAGCTTTTATAAAGCTTGATCCTCGGTCGATCGATGGGATTTATCACAAGAATATTTCCCCGGAAATGGAAAAAGAATAAAATATAGGAAATTTAACTTGACATTGTCTTGAAAACATTGTATAATTAAGCGTATTTTGAGGACACCTTCGGATAAGACGGATGGATAGATTTAAATTGTTATTACGAAAGGACAAGTATAATATGTATCGTATCGGAGTAGATCTCGGCGGAACAAATATTGCCGTCGGACTTGTTGACGACGGTTATAAGATAATCAATAAGGTCAGTTTGCCGACGGGCAAGGAAAGAAGCGGCGAGCTTATAGTAAAGGATATGGCGGAGCTTTGCAGAAAGGTCTGCGAGGATGCTGATGTTTTACTGTCTGATGTTAAAGCAATAGGCATTGCCAGCCCCGGGGTCGCAAATCACGATAACGGTACGGTGGAATACGCAAACAATCTGAAATTCAAGCATTTTCCGATAGCGGATCTCCTCAAAGAATATCTCGGGGAGGGCTCACCGAGGATCTATCTTGAAAATGATGCCAATGCCGCAGCTTGGGGCGAGGCAGTTGCCGGTGCGGCAAAAGGAAGTCGCAATTCGGTTATGATAACGCTCGGCACGGGTGTCGGCGGCGGAATAATAATCGACGGGAAAATATATTCCGGCTTTAACTATGCGGGGGCTGAACTCGGTCACATCGTGATCCAACATAACGGCAGGCAGTGCTCTTGCGGACGTCGCGGATGCTGGGAGGCTTACAGTTCCGCAACGGGACTTATAAATATGACCAACGATAAGATAAAAGAGTGCTCAGAGCAGGGAAGAGATACATTGATGGTTGAGCTTGCAAAGGGCAAAGGCAAGGTCAGCGGACGCACAGCGTTTGATGCTATGCGTATGGGAGATGAAGCGGGGCGCGAGGTCGTTGACGAGTATATTTCTTATCTCGCTTGCGGTTTGGCTAACATCATCAATATTTTTCAACCCGAGATACTTTCTATCGGCGGCGGTATATCGAATGAAGGACAGTTTTTGATTGATCGTATACTGCCTCTCATCCGCGATGAGCAGTACGGATTGGGCTTCGTTGATCTTACCGACATAAGGATAGCAAAGCTCGGAAATGATGCAGGGATCATAGGTGCGGCTCTTCTCGGCGACAATATTTAAGCGTATTCAGCACGTGATTTTATATATTGTGACAGTTTTATTTTAAGAAAATTTGCTAAAATATATTACATCTGCCTATTGAAATATACACTAAAATGGTATACAATAGATAATGTAAAAATATCGTTAAAGTATAATGCCTTGAAAGGAAAAGATAAAAAGACAGATGGAAAATAAAAGAAGAGTATATGCGGATAATGCGGCAACGACAGCGGTCCTTCCCGAGGTCGTAGAAGCTATGATGCCTTGCTTTGAAGAGGAGTGGGGAAACCCCTCAAGTCTTCACGACAACGGTCAAAGAGCAAAGGAAATACTCGATGATGCGCGAGCAAGGATCGCTAAAGTGTTTGAATGTGATGCGAGCGAGATATATTTTACATCCTGCGGCACCGAATCCGACAACTGGGCGATCAAAGGGGCGGCTTATGCGGCAAAAGCGGGCAGAAACAAGATAGTTACCAGCAAGATCGAGCATCACGCAGTGATCCATACCTGTGAATTTCTTGAAAAGCAGGGATATGAAATCGTGTATGTCGGCGTAAAGCCGAACGGCGTGATAGATATGGACGAGCTTACGGCATCGGTCGATGACAGAACCGCAATAGTTGCGGTGATGATGGCAAATAATGAGATAGGGACGATCCAGCCGATAGAAGAAATAGCGAAGATAGCTCATGCGCACGGGGCGCTTATGTTTACCGATGCGGTACAGGCTGTCGGAGCGCTTCGTGTAAAGCCGCGTGAGCTTGGCGTCGATATGCTTAGTATGTCGGGACATAAGCTCGGGGCTCCGAAGGGTATCGGCGCGCTTTATATCAGGAAGGGCGTACGCATAGCCAATCTGATAGATGGCGGCGGTCAGGAGCGAGGCAAGCGCGGAGGTACGGAAAATCTTCCCTACATTGTCGGCTTTGCTAAAGCTCTCGAGCTTGCGGATAAGAGAATGCCGGATAACGAGAGAGTTGCGGCGATGAGAGACCGACTTATGGAAGGATTGCTTAAGCTTCCGTATACCAATCTCAACGGTGACGCAAAAAAACGACTTCCGGGAAATGTAAATGTTTCATTTGAGTTCGTTGAGGGCGAGAGCCTTATGCTTTGGCTTAATATTGAGGGTATCAGCGCGTCAACAGGTTCTGCCTGCTCGTCGAAGTCACTCGATCCTTCGCATGTCCTTCTTGCAACGGGACTTCCCGTAGAAAAAGCTCACGGATCTATAAGATTTTCACTTTCACACTCCAATACGGACGAGGATGTTGATTATATTCTCAAAACGGTATCTGAGGTAGTCGAAAAGCTCAGAAAAATGAGTCCCATATATCCGGGAAATCTTTAAAGTATATAAATTAATATGAGGTGGATAATATGTTATACAGCGAAAAGGTAATGGATCATTTCACACATCCCCGTAACGTCGGCGAGATAGAGAATGCGGACGGTGTGGGAACGGTCGGCAATGCAAAATGCGGCGACATTATGCAGATATTTATAAAGGTCGAGAATAATATTATCGTGGATGTTAAATTCAAGACCTTCGGGTGCGGAGCTGCGATAGCTACATCGTCGATGGCGACCGAGCTTATCAAGGGAAAAAGCATTGATGATGCGTTGAAGCTGACAAATTCAGCAGTTGTTGAAGCACTTGAGGGGCTGCCGCCGGTAAAGATACATTGTTCTGTGCTTGCAGAGGAAGCGATCAAGGCGGCTATCACGGATTATTATAAGAAAAACGGCATAGACAAGGAGATCCCCTGCGTTTGCGAGCACGAATGTGGCTGTGAGCGCAAGGATGGTTGATGCTTGTCGAGGCAATCCTAACAAAATTCCCAATATCAACAGAGCACGGATACTTCCGCGCTCTGCTTTTTTGGCTTGCAGATATGCGTCGGTTCTGGTGGCCGAAAAGGGAAGAGAAAAGGCTATTTAAATCTCAATTGTAATAAACAGTTATAAATGTAAATTTGTGTAAATAAACAAGTGTGCAAGTGCCAAAATGCGGATATTAAGGCTAAAAAAGGGGCGATATGGATGCAAACGCCCCAAATTTGTGCAAAATGTCAACACGTAGAATTTTGACCCTTGAAATTGTGCATAATTCACAAACCAAGTTGGCAAAAAAATAGTTGCACAAGCAATCAAATAACGCAAAACAGGTAAAATAAATTTACTCATTTTAGTTAAGACAAAATTTTAGCACCTAATAATCGCCAAAAAAAGCTCAAAATGAAGCGATACGCCCTTGGATAGGGCAAAAAGCCGTAAATATAATTTACATATGAACTTTTGAACACGCTTTTTTACCAAAAATCATCGTGGCGAAGTTTGCAAAGAGTTTTTGAGTCATTCACAAAGTCGCTATCTAATCGCTCGATACGCCGAAAAAGGTTGCAATTCTTTTAATTCTCCCCTTCTTGACATTTTGGGCGCGTTATGGTATTATATTATGTAAATATGGGGCGCTTCCTGGATTGAGACAGATTCTTACCGATAAGGTTCGGTGTCCGTTGTAGGATACTTCACCGACTCGGTAAGCTTATTTTACTCAAAAATAGGACGTTCTTTTGTTGCAAAACACTTTTTTTCGTGGCGGCACACTGTTTCCGTTGAACGGGGCTTTTCGCCGTAACGAGCCTTGACTGCGCCGAAATCCGTCCATTCTTTTAAATGCGGCGGTTTGTGCCGTTCTCACACGGCGCAGAATTGCTTATCGGCAAGTTCCAATAGCAACGGATCCTCGCGGTCCGAAAAACAGTATGTAGGAGGAAACCACTAATGAAAAGAACGATTTTTCAGAGGCTGATTGCTTTAGTGCTTACG
The DNA here is from genome assembly GCA_964472845.1 of uncultured Lachnospiraceae bacterium. Taxonomy (GTDB): domain Bacteria; phylum Bacillota; class Clostridia; order Oscillospirales; family CAG-272; genus HGM12650. The sequence continues at coordinate 11,246 of CAYYND010000035.1, forward strand.
CTGACATTCCTACTCAGTTGCGCTGTGATCTCTGTGTCTGCGGCGGACGCCGAGTCTGATGACTCGATATCGACCACCGACAAGACGCTCGCGGAGATCAAAGCCGAGTTGAATGCCATAAAGTACGAAGAGTATCAAAAGAAGGATGCTTATTTAAATGCAGCTATACCGACGGATGCCATACAGATCCAGGGATCTGAGTACTATGCCGACGATACGACTGCTGACGTTAGCATTGAAGAATATGAGGGAGTATCCGCGCTTAAGACACCCGGTACGGGCACTGTTGCTTGGAAGGTAAATGTTCCTAAGGCGGCGAGATACAGCATCGTCATCAGATATTATCCCATTGAAGGTAAATCTGCGGCGATCGAGCGTGTGCTCAGAATAAACGGCGAGATTCCGTTCTCGGAAGCACGTTACATCTCGATGCAAAAGGCTTGGGGATGCAGCTTCACGGCAAAGTATGTGATCACCGCACAGGATGATCTCGCTGCTATGCTTAAGGAAGCGGCTGATGCGGGTCTTGAAGCTAAGAGTGGAACAGAAAACAAGAAGGACAGCAAGGGAAATCCCTACACGGTAACATACCTTGTAGTAGATTATCCGACGGTTGTCACAAACAAAACAAACGAATTTATAAACAAATATTCATTAAGGTTCTTCACCACGGATATAGATGACAACGAAATCCGCTCAAGTCTTGAACAGACTCCCGAGTGGCGCGTATACGAGTGTTCCGATGTTGACGGATTCTATTCCGAGCCTTTCTCGTTCGTATTTAATGAAGGAGAGAACATCATCACGCTCGAAGCGAAAAACGAACCCGTTGCGATTCAGAGCATCACGCTCGTTCCCGAGAGAGAGTATCTTACGTACGCTGAATATATGGAGCAGTACAAGGACGCTCCGAAGGGATCCGCTCCTCTGAAGATAGAGGCTGAGTACTTTACAGGCTCATCCTCGCAGACGATCTATCCTCTCGAGGACAGAACAGATGCGGCAAACTCACCTTCCAGCACAAAGAAGACCGTTCTTAATACGATAGGCGGCGAAAAGTGGCAGGTTGCGGGTCAGACGCTCCGTTATACGTTCTCTGTTGATTCGGACGGTCTTTACTCGATCGCGGCAAGATTTAAGCAGAACGTGCTTGAGGGTATGTCCGTTTCGAGAGCGATCTACGTTTACAGTGATTCCAGCCTCAGCGAGGGAGATAAAGGTTACTATAACGGTATTCCTTTTGCAGAAGCTACCGAGACTACCTTTGAGTACGATACCGATTGGCAGGTAAAATATCTCGGAAGCCACGATGCAAGCACAGGCGAGACAACGACCTTTGAGTTCTATTTCAAAAAAGGTGTTACATATACGCTTGAGTTTGAGGTAAAGCTCGGCGAGATGGGCGACGTTATCCGTCGCGTTCAGAAATGTCTTGACTCTATCAACGCTGACTACCTTAATATTATAAAGCTTACGGGTACCAACCCCGATAAGTACCGTGACTACGGCTTCTTCAGAGTAATGCCCGATACCATTCAGGATCTTTACGCACGTAGCCAGGAGCTTTACGCTATCGCTGAAGAGATCGAGAAGATCATAGGCGAGAAGAGCTCCAGCGTTGCAACTCTTGAACAGGTTGCTTGGCTCTGTAACCGTATGATCGATGAGGATGAGGTAGCGAAGAACCTTTCGCAGCTCAAATCCTACATCGGTACGCTCGGTACTTGGATCACCGACGCAAAGACACAGCCGCTCCAGCTCGATTACCTTGTTGTTCAAAGCAATGAAGAAAAGCTTCCGAAGGCTACGGCAGGCTTCTTTAAGTCCCTCATTCACGAGATCTCGGGATTCATTCAGAGCTTCTTCCGTAACTACGACCGTATGGGTTCTGTTGAGGAAAATTACAGCGAAGAGGATCAGGTGCAGGTATGGCTTGCTTCCGGTCGTGACCAATCACAGATCGTAAGAAACCTTGTCAACAACGACTTCACGCCTAAGTACGGACATTCGGTATCCATCAAGCTGGTTACCGCTTCAACGCTTCTTCCTTCCGTTCTCGCAGATATGGGTCCTGATGTTTACATAGGTCTCGGCGAGGCTAACGTAATAAACTACGCGATCCGCGGAGCGCTCAAGAATATTGAGAACATGGACGGCTTCAAGGAAATGGCGATGTATTACGAGGTTGACGAAAACTTCAATAAGATATATGATGCAAACGGTAATCCTATCCGTAATATGAGCGCACAGTTCAATGAGGCGGCAATGCTCGTTTTGGGTATAGCGGACGCGCAGAACAAGATGCACTACTACGGACTTCCCGAGACTCAGAACTTCCCGATGATGTTCATCAGAACCGACGTTCTTGCTGACCTCGGAGTTGAGATACCGAAGACATGGGATGATATTCTCGCAATAGTACCGCTTCTTCAGGCAAACAATATGGAGATCGGTCTTTCGAGTGACTATAAGATATTCCTTTATCAGATGGGCGGCGAGCTCTTTGCTGATGACGGTATGAGGATCAACCTCGACTCGAACGTAGCACTTGAGTCATTTGAGATGATGTGTAATATGTTCACCATGTATTCTTTCCCCTACAAGTACGACTTTGAAAACCGTTTCAGAACAGGTGAGATGCCGATAGGTATCGCTTCCTACAACGCTACTTACAACAAGCTTACAGTATTTGCAACCGAGATCAAGGGTCTTTGGACCATGGTTCCGCTTCCCGGTATAAAGGACGCTAACGGTAATATCAATAACGTATCAGTATCTACCATTACCGCTATCGTAATGCTTTCGGGATGCGATAACGAAGAGGGCGCTTGGGACTTTATGCGTTGGCACTCCGGTACGGACTGCCAGGTCAAGTACTCAAACGAGATGATCGCGACGATCGGTCCTTCCGCAAAGCACGCAACCGCTAATATAGACGCACTTTCGAGCCTTGACTGGACAACGGAAGAGTACAAGAACATCGCACTTCAGTTCAACAACCTCGCATCCATCCCCAACTACCCCGGTACATACATCATAGCACGTTACACAAAGTTCGCATTCCTCTCGGCACTCAACGATAACAAGAACCCTGTTGATGAGCTTCAGAGTTATATCAATACTATTAATAAGGAAATAACCCGTAAGCGTGAGGAGTTTGAACTTGAAACTCTCGAAATAGGCGAGACACTCGCATCAAAGCGTCTCAAACAGTGTACGCTCGCGCTTGAATCCGACATCGAGAAGATGGGCGCATCTCAGGAACAGGCGGCTGAAAACCTTATCAAGAATACGATCAGAAGAGCGATAAAGAGTCAGGATTCGTTAGCTCTTAGAAATGCTGCTGAAGCCGCAAAGGCTTACAACGCAGAGCTCTTTGCAGAGACTATTGTGGCACTCAACAATGCCGCAGATGTTCTTGCGAACTGATCCGACAAATTATGATACACTTCAAAAAATATAAGGAGAGAGCAATATGTCACAGAATACTGCAGTAAAAACAAAAAATGCCGTATCACGTAAAGATATGACAAGGCTCCAGTGGACTTGGAAGGAAATGAAGCGTAATAAGGTCGCCTATCTTATGGTAGCTCCTTTTATGATCTTGTTTATCTTGTTTACAGTCGCACCCGTTGTACTGTCGATCTTCTTCAGCTTTACGGACTTTAACTTGCTTGAGACGCCGAATATTGTCGGTATCGAAAACTATATCACCCTCTTCCTCGATGACGATATATTTATGATAGCTTGCCAGAATACATTGATATTTGCATCGATCACAGGACCCGGTTCTTACATTATGTCCTTGTTCGTAGCTTGGTTCATCAACGAGCTCAGCCCTAAGATAAGAGCTCTTGTAACACTTGTATTCTATGCACCTTCGATCTCCGGTGAGGTTTATACCATTTGGGGTACACTCTTCTCGAGTGACGCTCAAGGATGGGTCAACGGTAAGCTTCTTGAGCTTCGACTCATAACGGAGGAAATCAAGTTCTTCGAGGACGCCGATTACGTAATGCCGCTTTGTATAGTGGTTGCGCTTTGGATCTCCCTCGGTACCGCGTTCCTTTCATTTATCGCGGGACTTCAGGGTATCAACCGCTCCTACTTTGAGGCGGGCGCCGTTGACGGTATCAGAAACCGTTGGCAGGAGCTTTGGTACATAACGCTCCCGAGTATGAAGCCTCAGCTTATGTTCGGTGCTATAATGTCCATCACCTCTTCATTCGGATTCGGTAGCGTTGTTACCAACCTTTGCGGATTCCCCTCAGTCGACTACGCGGCGCATACGATCATGCACCATCTTAACGACTACGGCGGAGAGCGTTACGAGGTCGGTTATTCATCCGCAATAGCAGTTGTGCTCTTCGTAATAATGGTGGGAGCCAATATGCTGATCAAAAAACTTTTGTCAAAGGTAGGGCAGTAATATGGCAAGATTAAGAACAAGAAAACATAAAGTGGTTCTTAACCGCTCTGCCGGCGGTGATGTCGGAATCACGATAATGCTTGTTATCCTCGGCGCGTTTATGCTTCTGCCGATGATATACGTAATAAGCCAATCCCTTAAGCCTCTTGATGAGCTTTGGATGTTCCCTCCGAGATTTCTCGTAAGTTCTCCGACTCTTCAAAACTACGGCGACCTCTTCAAACTGATGGATACATCCTGGGTTCCTTTCTCAAGATATATCTTCAACACAGTGTTTATTTCGGTCGTAGGTACTGCAGGAAACCTTTTCATTTCCTCACTCGCAGCATACGCTATGGCTAAGATCAAATTCCCGGGCGGACGTATGATGTTCAAAACTGTAAGAACATCGCTTATGTTCCACTCAACGGTAACATCGATAACTAACTTCATTATTATGAAGGCACTTCACATTATCGATACATATTGGGCATTGATCATTCCCGCATTCTGTACGTCTCTCGGTCTGTATCTTATGAAACAGTTTATGGATACGAACGTTCCCGGAGACATAATAGAGAGCGCACACCTTGACGGCGCAAGCGAACTTAAGACATTCTGGGTAATCGCTATGCCGATGGTTAAGCCTGCGTGGCTTACGCTTATCATTTATTCGTTCAAGGATCTTTGGAACTCGGGTACGTCGATATATATCCACTCCGAGCAGCTCAAATCATTTAACTACGCTATCAACCAGATCGCGGCGGGCGGTATCAAACGTGCGGGCGCGAGCGCGGCGGCTCAGGTTATTATGATGATGGTACCTATCCTTGTATTCGTAATTTCACAATCCAACGTAATTGAGACTATGGGCTCGAGCGGTATGAAAGACTAAGGAGGAAGCATAATGAAAAAGCTAATATCAGCAATTTCTATATTTTGTGTGTTTGTGATGCTTTTCACATTGGCTCCGTCCGCTGCGAAGACATACCAGACTTACACATACTCGATCGATGGACTTCCCCTTGACTCGCCCGACGCATATACACCGGTAGCTATATATGATTCGGTAACTATGGGACTCAGCGATAAGCTCAGCGAGCCAAAGGATATGGTCGTTGATGATCAGGGCAATATCTACATTGCCGATTCGAAGAATAATAGAATAGTTGTTTTGGACTCTTACTTCAAGTACAAATATTCACTTTCAAAGTTTGTAAACGATCACGGAGTACAGGATGAATTCAATTATCCTCAGGGAGTGTTCGTAACAGATGAAAGAATATTCGTTTGCGACACGCGCGCGAGCAGAATAGTAACATTTGACAGAGACGGTAACTTTATGTCGATCATCGAGGCACCCGAGGATGATATCTTCGGTGAGGGCGCTATTTACAACCCTATCGCCATCGCAGTCGATAAACACGACAGACTCTTTATCGTATCCGACTCAACAGAGCAGGGTATTATCGTTATGACGATCAACGGTGATTTTATCGGTCTTGTCGGTGCTCAGGCGGTAACGATCTCCGCGATAGAGATCATTTGGCGTCGTATTATGACTGACGAGATGAGAGATCAGACAGAGGATAAGCTTTCCTACCCGTTCAACAACATCACGATCGATGAGGATGGATTTATATACGTCACCATCGATGATATAGAAGAGAAAAAGGTACAGTCGTTCCTTAAGAGCTCCGCTCCTTGGGAAGGAACCTATTCGCCGGTTAAAATGCTTAACGCAGAGGGCGATGAGATCATGAGACGTAACGGCTTCTTCCCGCCTGCCGGTGAGATCCAGTTCAACTCCGAGGGTACTATCAAAGGTCCTTCTACGCTCGTTGACGTTGCGGTAGGTCCCGAAAAGACTTGGTCTATAATCGACGAAAAGAGAGATAAAGTATTTACCTACGACTTTGACGGTAACCTCTTGTTTGCCTTCGGAGATAAGGGTAGCCAGATCGGAACTATGTCCGAGAACGGCGTACAGGCTATAACTTATCTGGGCGACAGAATGCTCATCCTTGATAAATCAAAGGCAAATATTACGGTGTTTGAAAGAACCGAATACGGAAACATTCTTATCAATGCACTCAAGAATCAGAACGAAAGAAGATATGAGCTTGCGGTCGATGACTGGAGAGAGATCCTTAAGAGAAACTCCAACTTTGACGCCGCATACATCGGTATCGGTAAGGCACTTTACCGAAGCGGTGAATATGAAGAAGCGATAAGCTACTATAAAACAGCATACGATACGAGCAACTACTCCGACTCTTATAAAGAGATCAGAAAAGAGTGGATATCAAAGTACATCCTTCTCCTTCTGGCGATAATCGTAGCGGTTGTGGTATTGTGCGTGATATTCCTCAAATATGCAGCGAAGGTTAACAAGCGCGCAACTGCCGTAGGCGGAAAGAGGAGCTTCAAAGAAGAGCTGTTTTACGGTTTCCACTTGTGGTTGCATCCGTTTGACGGTTTCTGGGATATCAAACACGAAAAACGAGGCTCGCTCAGAGCTGCGGCCGTGTACTTGGCAGTAACCGTGGTTGCATTCTTCTACCAGGCGATCGGCGAAGGATACGTTTCAAATCCCCAGGGCTCTTATACTACTATCTGGGCTCAGGCGTTGTCCGTGCTCGTACCCGTTTTCCTGTTCGCAGTTGCAAACTGGTGTCTTACGACCCTCTTTGACGGCGAGGGAAGCTTTGGGGACGTTGTGATAGCGGTTTCGTATTCATTGCTTCCGCTTCCCGTATTTATTATTCCCACAACAATTATTTCCAACTTCGCTGTTTCAAGCGAGATCAAAATAATCAACTTCGTTGTAACGCTCGCGTTCATCTGGACGGGTATCCTGATATTCTTCGGAATGATGGTAACTCACGGATATACTATGTATAAGAACATCGTGTGAGCGAGGAAGCGTGGCTCCTACCTCAGTTGGATTTGAGACGGTCACATA
>CAYYND010000036.1:0-11926 GCA_964472845.1 uncultured Lachnospiraceae bacterium
TGACCTTTTGCGGTGGATCGTTGCCCGACCTGAAAATGAACGAGATCTACATTTATCGTTTGTTCGGGGGCAAGGAAAATCTGTATGAGCAGACTTTTCTCTATTTGGATAAAAAACTGATCGCTGCCTTCCATTCGGGGTCGTGCTTTGCAGACGGTTTTGAGGATAATACAAAGAAGAAGCTGTACAGCGTTTTTACTACCGCTTGGAAAATTATCACCAATAACGAAGAAAGCTGTCGCTGCTATGTCCGCTACTATTATTCTCCGTATTTCAAGGGCAAGTCGCAGGAACAGCATTTGAAACTGTTTGAGGAGATGATCACAAGACTTCTGCCGATCTTCAAGGATGGCGCAGATGCCGTATCCATTTTGCACAGCGTATTCACGACGGTGTTTGATTTTGCCATTCGTGTGTATAACGGCGAACTTGAAAACAGCGAACAAAATCAAGACCACATTTTCAATGTGCTCTTCTGCATGATGGCGACATACTTAAAAAATTCGTAAGGAGGATACATATGGCCGTTACTGATGAAACAAGAAAAAAGATAACAAATATTGTGCTGATCGTGATGTGCGTGGTCATTTTGCTGGGCGTTGCACTGACGATATACTTTCTGACAGCCGACAAGCACATCATCAAGGTCAGTATCGAGCCGGACGAAACCAAGGCGATACGGTTTGAAGAACTGTATCTTCGCCCCGGCGAAAGCTGCGAATACACCCTTTCCCTCAGTAGCAAATATGCGCAAGAGTATCGGCTCACTTTGCGTTTTGAAGATCAAAACACAAATCTGACACTGAAAGATTACGCCTATGTCCGCATGGAAAAGGACGGCGAGGTGCTGTGCGACACACGGCTCTCGGAGATATTCAAACAGCAGACGGTGGAAATTGCCGTGGATTTTACGAACGGCGAGACCAACGACGTGAGGATCATCTACTATATGTCCGAAGATGTGGGCAACGAGGCACAGAACGCCGAAGCGGATTTCAAACTGCTTGTGACGGCAACGAACGAATGAGGAACTTATGACAAAGACGAAATTAAAAAATATCGGCAAGATCGCATTGGATATCCTGCTTTACTTATTCCTTGCCGTTTGCGTGGTCACTTTGGTGCTGACCATTTCATCCAAAAAAGACATCGACGGTGCATCCGAGCTGTTCGGCTATCAAATGCGCGTCATCTCCTCCGACTCTATGGCAAAATGCGAACTGACCGATGTGTCGGATTACGAGATCGGCAGTATTCCTCTTCGCTCCATGATCTTCGTAAAGGTCATGCCCGAAGATGAAGCCGAAGCCGACGCATGGTACAGAAGTCTCAAAGTCGGCGATGTGTTGACATTCCGCTATGTTTACGCCAACCAGGTCACCATTACCCACCGTATCATCTCCATTGAGGAAAAGCCAACGGGCGGCTTCCTCATTGAGCTTGCCGGTGATAACAAAAACAGCGACTCGGGACAGCTTACTCAAACCATTGATACATCCATTGATAATAACCCCAATTATGTCATCGGTAAGGTGACGGGACAGTTCTTCCTGCTGGGCTTTATCATCAGCCTGCTGAAAGAGCCTTTGGGACTCATCTTTATCGTTATTGTACCGTGTTTTATTATTATCTTGCTCGAGGTCTTAAAAATCGTCGGAGTGTTCAGCGCGGAGAGAAAGAAACGGGAGCAAGAGGAAACACAGAAGAAAGACAATGAGCTTGAGGAACTCCGCCGCAGGCTCGCAGAGCTTGAAACACAGAAAACGCATGAAAGTGAGGAAACCGACAAATGAAAGCATTGCTGATCGTCTTCCTTGTCATTGCCTCTTTGGCGGCACTGGCAGTGCTTGCCTATGTGATCCTTGATATAGTCAAGGAGTATCGGGCAAGCAAAAAGCATAACGATTGATCTCGCCGAAAGGGCGTATCAATAAACATTCCGGAAGAAAGGAGGAAAACGACGATGAAAAAGAAAAGAGTCTTACTTATCTCTTGCTCGGTTATCATGCTGTGCATTTGCATCATTGCGGGTATGTCCTACGCTCTCTTTACCGATTCCGTGTCGGTGGGCAATCACCTTCAAGCCGGAAACCTCAATGTCACCTTGACGAGAACCAATCTGGAATACAGTGTTCTCAATGCCGAGGGTGAATTGGCAGTAACAACAGTTGAAGAGGATCTTAATCTGACGACATCTACCGCAAACAATGTGTTCGGCATCGATTCGACGGATATCCGCATCGTTCCGGGAAGCTACTTTGACGCCGATCTGGAAATTAAAAATGCCGGCAATACCGCATTTAATTACAGCATCAGCATCAAAATGCTCGGCAACTCTACGGATCTGGCAGAGCAGCTCAAGGTCACCGTTACCCGTCCCAATGGAACAACGACCGAAAAGATGCTCAGCGAGCTGGCAGGCGATCTGTCCATTGATACCGGCAATATGAAAGTGGGCGATACTGCGCAGAGCTTCAGCGTTCGTGTCGAATTTGTAGACGACGGTCGTCCCGGTACAAATCCGTCTACTACCATAGTCAACAACGACGCACAGAACGACTCTGCCGTGTTCGACCTCATCGTGACCGCAGTTCAGGCTACCACCCAGAGCGGTAACTGACATACACCCCCAAAAAACGAATGACGGTTTTGCGGATTTGAATCGTCATTTGCCACATTCAAGTCCGCAACGTAAGAATATTTTTTAATATCAGAAAGGATTTTACGTTATGAAAAAGAAGGCTTTATTATCCTCCATTCTGACTATCGCACTCTGCCTTAGTCTGATCGCAGGATCGACTTTCGCTTTGTTTACCAGCGAGAGCAAGGTCAATGTAGCTGTTACATCCGGTAAGGTCAATGTTGTTGCTACTATTGAAAACTTGAATCTTTATTCTCCCACAACCATCAGCGAAAACGGCAGTATTTTGAACGAAACCAACGCTGCAACCGAAACTAATTTCAAAAACGGCGGCACGGCTTCACTTGTTGAAAACAAATTGACGCTGACCAATATCACCCCCGGCGATAAGGTTACATTTGATGTAAAGATCACCAACAACAGCAATGTTACCATTCAGTACAGAAGTATTGTTGAGAAAATCGTAGACACCGGCCTGTGGGCAGGTCTTAAGGTTTCTATTGACGGCACGGAATATCACGGCGAAACCAAGAAGTCCGCTTGGACTACTTTGGCTGTCGATTCCGCTGCGATTACGGTTCCCGTAGAGATCGAGTTACCTGCAACCGCCGGCAATGTATACCAGGAGAAGTCTTGCGAGCTGGCTTACAAAGTCGAGGCTGTTCAGGGTAATGCGGAGATGCCTGTTGAATGGGACGGAGAGAGCGTTGAGGCTCCTACGGTTGACCCCGATACCGGTGTTTACTACATCAACAACGCCGCTGAGTTCATGGGTCTGATGAACAATGCGCAGAGTGGTTCTTCTGTGTATTACTCAAAGAAGATCGTCCTGAACTGCGACATTAACCTTGGTGGTGCGACCATCCCCGGCTTTGGTAACGAGGGTTGCATTTTCGCCGGAAGTTTTGATGGCCAAGGTCACACGGTGAGCAACTTTAAGATCGACCGCGCCGACAAGTCGCATTATGCCGGCCTGTTCAACTATTATCTCTGGGGTACGTTGGAGAATTTGAACATTAAAAATGCTACTGTGATTGGTTACAACCAGGTCGGTATACTGGTCGGTGCTGCTGAGAGCAATGGTACTACAGTTAATAACTGCACGGTTGAGGACTGCGTCGTTATCGCTAATCAGAAAGTCGGCGGTGCTATCGGCTATGTGGCAGATTGCACTGTTGAGAAGTGCTCCGTGAAGAACACCACGGTGTATTGCGCTGTTACCAGTCAGGCTTACGGTAAAGACCAGTGGGGCGAGGTCATCGGCTATAAGAACGACGGCCTGGTCGAAGGCACTGGTGAGTATGCTAATACAAGCGAAAATGTTAGCGTAATAAAGGGCATAACCTATGTTGCTGACGGTGTTATGCTTCAGGATAGCACTTATTTGATCTCCAATGCAGCCGGCCTGCAGTATTGCGCTACTACCTTTAATACCAGCAGTGCTACCGCTGGCAAGACCTTCCAACTGACCGCCGATATCGACATGGCCGGTATCGATTGGGAGCCTTGGTGCAACGATGGAGTGAATAACTTTTCCGGCACTTTTGACGGCCAAAACAAGACCATCAAGAACCTGAGCATTGATAAAAATGATGATACCACTCCCGGTCATGCTACCGCCTTCATTGGTTGGCTTACGGGAACTGTGAAGAATGTAACATTTGACAATGCCAGCGTTAAGGGTCATCACTATGTTGCTGTGGCTGTCGGTTATAATCAGGCAGGAACGATTGACGGTGTGAAGGTTACTAACTCTGCCGTAGTCGCTACTTGCGTCAAAACTGCTGAAAACGATGAACCTTGCGGCGATAAGGTCGGCGCTGTGGTCGGTATGCTGGGTCCCAATGGCGATCATGTCATTGTTAAGAACTGCACAGCTCAAGACTGCACCATCAAGGCAGCTCGTGACGCGGGTCAGGTCATTGGTATGGCTTATACTGACAACATCTTGTCGAACAACGTGGCTATCCGGGTGACTGTTAGCGAGGTTGAGCACAATACGTGCACTGGCGCGAATATCACAAACGATATCATCGGACGCCAGTAATGCCCTTTTCCCCTGCGGGAGACCCATCCGGGGGCACAGGAAAACTTGGCAACACCAATGTTGCTACCGGTTTTGTGGTCAACACTACTCAAGGTTTTAACACCTAAACATTTTATACATTCAATAAACTACAAAACCGCCATTTATGGCGATTTTGCATAATCATAACCACCGCCCCCGTGGGGCATGTCAATAGGCTGAGCCTTAAGGCTCAGCGAAAAGTCTGCCAACCGCACGACTTCTACAGGCATGCCCCCAAAGGGGCTCTTTTTATTTGCCTCCTTTTACCGGCTCACCCGTAAATGATATGCGCCCCAAAAGTTAGACACTTTGGGGGGTGCATATCAAAATCGAGGTGCGGAAGTTTTTCCACACCTCATAATTTTGTACAAGTAGTTTTTGATATTACAAGATTAGCAACCTCGTGCCAAATTGGCACGAGGTTTTCAAATAGTTATTGCAGTTCGACGCCGTAACCGCCAACAATATACCGTCTAATCAAGACAACATCTTGCATATTTAAACTATCGTCGCGATTAACATCTGCCGATTCGAGGCTTCGCCCTCATTTCGACTGCAAAAGCGTTTAACTAAACTCGTTACTTTTTTCTTGACTTTTTGGTCTCACATCATTGACAAAACTACATTTCCCATCTTCCTTTTCGTTTTCCCTTTATTTTTTGTCCGCTTTTGTCTGCTTGCGGCAAAGATCGCTTTATTTTAAAAGAAAGTACTCTCTCAACACCTTGGCTATCCTTTCCCTTGTCGTCTCGCTCGGCTCGCACAGAGGAAGTCTGTATTCATCACGGCAAAAGCCCATAAGGTGCATAGCATATTTTACGGGAATGGGATTTACCTCGCAAAAGAGCGTATCTATCAAAGGCACAAGATCAAGCTGGAGCCGTCGCGCTTCGCTCATATCCCCTTCGGCGCAAAATCTGCAAAGACGCGCCACCGTTAACGGCATTATGTTCGACAGCACCGAGATGCCCCCTTTGCCTCCGACAGACATAACAGGCACGGTAAGCTCGTCGCTGCCCGAATAGAGATCAAATCTGTCTGAAAACTCCGACATCAGCTTGCTCATAGCCGCAAGATCTCCCGAAGCTTCCTTAACGGCAACGATGTTCTCTATGCCGGCAAGCCGTCGGTACATTTGCTGTGTTAAATTAAACGACGTGCGCGACGGGACGTTATAAAGTATCATCGGAATATCCGAATTTTCCGCGATAGCCTTGTAGCTGCGATAAATCCCCTCCTCCGTGGCTTTGTTGTAATACGGCGTGACCGCAAGCAAGGCGTCGCACCCGATATCCGAGGCGTAGCGCGAGAGCCTTACCGCTTTTTCGGTATTGCAGCTTCCCGTTCCCGCAATAGTCGGAACTCTGCCGCCGATTTTGTCCTTTGCAAAGCGTATAAGCTCCATCTGCTCGGACTCCGAGAGGGTTGCCGACTCCCCCGTCGTTCCGGCGATAACAAGTGCGTCGATCCCCTCGCTTATCTGATGCTCAATGATACGCTCAAGGCTTTCATAATCTATTTTTGAGTCCTTGAATGGTGTGATAAGTGCCGTTGCCGCGCCGCGAAATATACTTTTTCTTGCCATAATCGTACGTTTCCTCCGAAAAATCATAATATGTTATTGAATTATACAAAAAGCTGTTGTATAATAAGTATATGAAAATACAGATCCGTCCGACATATATTTTCGCGGATCGATATCGAAAAACAAGGAACGGTAAAATATGCAGACATCAAATTCATCCGTCGATAAAAACGACAAGGTCTCCAAAAATGACAAAGATAATATAATAAGAAACGAGATGCCGAAGACGGATCTTTCGACCTCGGATTTCTACTATCATCTGCCCGAGGAGCAGATAGCACAACACCCTGCCGAAAAAAGGGATATGTCAAGGCTTATGGTACTTGACAGGAAAACGGGATCTATTGAACACCGACATTTTTGCGACATAACCGACTATCTTCGCCCGGGAGATGTGCTCGTTATCAATGATTCAAAAGTCATCCCCGCAAGGCTTTACGGTCATATGGAATCAAGGTCCGAGGCGACCATAGAGTTGCTTCTTCTGCGCCACCGCGAGCTTGACACCTGGGAAACGCTCGTAAAGCCCGGCAAGCGCGCCAAAATAGGCTCAAAGCTTGTCTTTGGCGACGGGATACTGCGCGGAGAGATAACAGACATCGTCGAGGAAGGCAACAGGATCATAAAATTTGATTACGATAAGACCGAGTATTCAAACGTATACGAGATACTTCACAAGATAGGTCTTATGCCGTTGCCGCCGTACATCACTGAGCAGCTTAAGGACAACGACCGATACCAGACGGTATACGCGAGAGAGGAAGGCTCTGCGGCGGCGCCGACGGCAGGGCTTCATTTCACGCCCGAACTACTTCAAAAAATAAAAGATATGGGGGTTTCCGTCGTACCCGTAATGCTTCACGTCGGTCTCGGAACCTTTCGCCCCGTAAAAGCAGACAAGATAACGGATCACATAATGCACTCCGAATATATCTCGGTCAGCAAGGATAGCGCGGAAAAGATAAATGAATGTCGCCGAAACGGCGGGCGTATAATTGCAGTAGGTACTACATCCTGCCGCACTTTGGAGAGCGCCGCTGATGACAGCGGCACCGTCCGCGCAATATCGGGCGAGACGGGTATATTCATCTACCCCGGATACAAATTCAAGGCGGTCGATGCCCTGATAACGAATTTTCACCTGCCCGAAAGCACGTTGCTTATGCTCGTTTCGGCGTTCTATAACAGAGATGCCATACTTAAGGCTTATAAAACAGCGGTAGACGAAAAATACAGATTTTTCTCGTTTGGGGATGCGATGTTTATATGTTGAAAATGCAACATATAATGCGCCAAATTGCACATATTAAGCAAAAAATAACGCATAATATATTGACAAACAGGACACAATATGCTATACTATTATTGAAAGGAGTTGATAGTATGCCTAAAGTATCTACGAACATTAGTCTCGATGCCGAAACCAAAGCAAAGGCGCAGGTCATGCTTGCCGACCTTGGATTGGATCTTTCTACTGCTGTAAATATTTTTCTTCGTCAAATGCTTTATGAAGGCGGAATTCCGTTTTCTGTTACCAGAGAAGCTCCTAACAAGATCACGCTGGAAGCAATGAAAGAAGCGCAGGAAATGCTCCGTTCTCCAGAGAAATACAAGAAGTATGACAATGTAGACCATATGATGGAGGACATTTTGGGTGATGTATGAAATCCTTCCGTCAAATCAATTCAAGAAAGATTTGAAGTTAGCGCAAAAACGCGGATATGACCTTAGTAAAATCAAAAAGGTAATCAGCAATCTTGCGAACGGGGAAACTCTTGAAGCAAAATATCGGGATCATTTGCTTACCGTCGATTAATGAAGAATTCAAAAAGGAGTACGATGCGCTTGAAGCGGAGTTTTCCATTATTCAGGCAATGCTCGACGCACGCAAAGCATCGGGAATGACGCAAAAGGAATTAGCCGATCGCACGGGCATTGCTCAGGCTGACATCAGTAAATTGGAAAACGGCAATGCCAACCCGTCCTTGCGCACTCTTCAAAGATTGGCGGACGGCATGGGGATGAGATTAAAGCTGGAGTTTGTGCCTGCCGACCGTTAAAGCCCCCACCGATTGATCTGTGCATATCGACAATCGGTGGATCTTTCTTGTATCCTGTAAACTTAACTTCGGCACCGCACAATATTATTAAATAAAAATCAGTAATTTTCTGTACATTTACAAGCATCAAGGAGGAAAATATATATGTTGGAATTTTTAGCGGCTATGACGCTCGGCAGCTCGCTGACGTCGATAATTGCCATCATACTTGCCGTCGTTGCGGCGATATTGATATTCAAGATAGTAAAAACCGCCATCAAGGTCATCTTGACAGTGGTCATCATCGGAGCCATCGCGTATGCGATACTGAATTTTATGGGTTTCATCGTCATAGGCGGGGCTATTCTGCCGATAGCTTTTCTTATATGAGATCCGGTAACGCAAGTTCAAAAGGCTTACCGTTGCGTAAAAACAGCGGCAAGCCCTTTTTCTTTGAGATCTTTTAAGCATCGTGAGATTTTGGGAGCACTTCTCAAATACGGCGAGATATTTAAGAGCTTTGCGCCGCTTGACATCTTTGCCGCGTTTAAAAAAGCATAACTCCGACAAAGCCGAGCAAAGCGCAAACGGGAAAGGTCAATATCCACGCAAGGAGCATTTCCCTGACAACACTTTTGTTTATTCCCTTTCCGGCTCCCATAATGGCGCAGGTCTTGGCGTGCGTTGTGCTGACGGGAAGACCGAAAACAACGCACAGCAAAAGCACAGCTGAGGCGGAAAGATCCGCGCAAAAGCCCGCTCTTTTATCGAGCTTTGCCATATCTCTGCCCGTATGTTCGATTATTCTTCCGCCGCCGCAAAGCGTTCCGAGCGTCATAACGAGTGCCACGACTGCCGCGATCGGCAAGGTGTATAAACGGTGCGGTATTCCGAGGACAGAAAGTATCATAAAGCAAATGCCGACGAATTTTTGGCCGTCCTCGGCGCCGTGCATAAAAGAGGTCGCCGCCGCGCCGAATATTTGAGCTTTTGTATAGAACACGTCACGAGACTTTTCTCGTTTTTTATCTCGGTGTGCGAAGAAGGCAGACATAAGCCCTGCCATAGCGAAGACGGGCAAGGTCGAAACGATAAGCCCTATCAGGATATTGCGCCACGCGCCCCCGCTGACCGCCCCGCCAATCCCGTCCGAATTTTTAATTGCGTACGCCATTGCCGCACCGCTGAGTGCCGCGAGCATTCCGTGACTTTCACTCGTAGGTATTCCAAAGAACCAGGCAAAGACCGACCAGATCACAACGGAAAGGATACCTATGCAAAGCGCCTTCATAGCCCCACTTCCATCTCCGAAGCTTGCCAGCGACAGGGTCACGTCTGCCACCTTGCCGCCTATCATACAGGTTGATGCGCATCCGATAAGATTCATAACGCCCGCCATAAGCACGGCTTTTTCCTTTGAAAGGCAGCCCGTAACGACAGGACATGTTATAGCGTTGGGCGCATCCGTCCACCCGTTGACAAAGACGAGCGATCCAAGTACGGCAAGCGGCAAAAAAGCTTGAGAAAACAAAACAAAGACCTCCGTAAAATACATATACTACAATGTATTTTTTTAACGGAGGTTTTATGTTACCGAAATTCACGGGATTCATTTTTATATTATAAAGGCGTATACGATGTATATAACAATGGACAACAGTGATCCTGCGGAGACGAGCACCTTGCCCGTAAAGACGAGTGCTTTTTTACCGCCGAGCTCCATCTCGTACGTCAACGGGACATCTTTTTTTGCGCGTTTGCGATAGATCCAAGCGTTGCATATACAGAACACCGATGCGGAGATCAAAAATACTACCGTAACTATAAACACAAAGAGTTCCGAGTCGAGCGAATCGCCGTAATAAGAGCTTATATACGGAAGTCCGAACAAGCAGAACAGGTTATACACAAAATGAACTCCCATAGTAACGTAAATGCTTGACGTGGCGTAGAGCACGAGCCATAAAATGAGCCCTGCATAAATGAATACGGGAAATCCTGCGGCGTTCAGATGAACGAGCGTGAAGAACAGAGTCGAGATGATCGCCGACGGAAGCAGACCGTGTGTTTCGTACAAGGAGCAGAATATACCGCGAAAAACGAACTCCTCGCAGATCGCGGGAATAAGTGCATATGCGATTATCATAAGCATTACCGTACCGAAGCCGTAATGCTTGCCGGGCTCGAATGAGCTGTACACCGAAAAGCTGAAGTCCTTGCCGCCCACGCCGAGGAGCACGATAAGTATCGCGCCCGAGATCATAAGAAACACCGATGCTACGATAGCGGGGGTTGAGATAAGCGGCGGTGCCGAGAGTCTTACGTTCGGAACGCCCCGACCTTTTTTGAAGTAAACAAGGTACAGATACACGGTTGACGGCAAAACAAAGCAAAAAAGTCCGAGAATTATGGCGGCGATGCAATATCTTACGCCCGTACTCGAAAATGCGCCGAGGATGAGTCGAGAAACGATAAGAAGCAGCATAATGATCAAGAGCAATATCGAATCGGTATTGTCTTTGAAAATCAGAGCCGCGCTCTTTTTTGCCGCGGATACATCATTGCTTTTATTCATATGCCCCTCTCCTCCTCTCTTTGTATATTTCTTCAAACTTATATGCCTTTCAAAAGGCGAGCGATATATTATGACTTTCTGTCGGCTATTACCGCGTGGCGTAATTCCTCAGCGTATTCCCTGCCCTTAAAGGCTGAAACGAGTTCAAGTCCGAAGTCAAGTGCCGCTCCCATACCTGCGGCGGTGATCAGCTTTCCGTCACGGACAACGCCTGCGTCTCCCCTGACATCCGCACCCGTGAGATATTTTTCAAAGCCCGGGAAGCAGGTAACGGACTTTCCGCTGAGTATTCCTCTTTTTCCGAGAATCATCGGTGCGGCGCAGATAGCCGCTATATAGGAATCGTTT
Organism: uncultured Lachnospiraceae bacterium; assembly: GCA_964472845.1. Taxonomy (GTDB): domain Bacteria; phylum Bacillota; class Clostridia; order Oscillospirales; family CAG-272; genus HGM12650. The sequence continues at coordinate 11,257 of CAYYND010000036.1, forward strand.
CTGACGGCGCATTTGATCGCGGTTTCGACCGTACTCGAGCTATCAAGATTGGTAGTTCCGGGCATACCGCCGGGAAGTATTATCATTTCCGGAACGTGATCTGTATAATTGGTATCTGTTATATCGGCAGATACCGTAATACCGTGAGCACCCGTGATGCGGTTCCCGCCGATGCCGACGGTAGTGACCTTCAGATCTGCGCGACGCAGAAGGTCGAGAGGGCAAAGTGCCTCGATCTCCTCGAATCCGTTTGCCAAAAAGATATATATCATAGTTTTTCACTTCCGATCTGTTGCTTATAGTATTTTGGTGCGGCTGAATTTTTCTCTCCCGATAGGAAGGCGACACAAAAACTTTAATAGAGAGGGTACGTACCGCCGTTAAAAAAGCTGCGCCGAAGCCTTCAAAAAAGAAAGCGATTAATCCTCTGTAAAGTTTTTTGGCTCCACTTTTTTCAAAAAAGGCGGAAAATGCACTTAAGCGGGGCTCTGCCCCGTTCCCCGGCAGCTTTCTTGAAAGAAAGCTGCGCAAAGAACCTCAAAAAAAATAATTACTTTTTGCTTTCTCTTCTGTAAAGTTTTTTGGCTCCACCTTTTTTCAAAAAAGGCGGAAAACGCACTTAAGCGGGGCTCTGCCCCGTTCCCCGGCAGCTTTCTTGAAAGAAAGCTGC
>CAYYND010000036.1:12026-17987 GCA_964472845.1 uncultured Lachnospiraceae bacterium
CGGGGCTCTGCCCCGTTCCCCGGCAGCTTTCTTGAAAGAAAGCTGCGCAAAGAACTTTCAAAGAAAATTATAAAACGCTTCTGTAAAGTTTTTTGGCTCCACCTTTTTTTCAAAAAAGGTGGAAAGTTTTTTGGCTCCACCTTTTTTTCAAAAAAGGTGGAAGCAATCTCAAAGCACAAAGTATTTTTGTGGGTGATCCGAGAGCTCCGAGAGGCTTACGCTCGTCTCGGTATGTGTTGCGAGATCCTTTATTTTAACCGTTCCCGCCTCAAGCTCCGATCCGCCCATAATTACGATATGGGTATATCCGCCCTTTACGGCGTAGTCTATCTGCTTACCGAACTTCTTCTTAAGAAGATAGCAAGAAGCCGTTATTCCCTTACTGCGTATAAGCGCTGCAAGCTTGCTGTATTCCTCGGGAGCCACGTCGTCAAAACGTGTAACAAGCACCTTGACCCTCTTCGCGTATTCCTCGGGAATAAGCGAATGGCACTCCAAAAAATTCTGAAGAGTTACATCGCCGCATCCGAAGCCAACGCCCGGAAGCTGAGCATTTTTGGCGAAAAGTCCGACAAGATTGTCGTATCTTCCGCCGCCGAACATCGCGCGCGTATTTTCGGGATGCTTATCGAAAACTTCAAACACGGTGCCCGTATAATAATCAAGTCCTCTTATGATACCGAAGTCGAATATACAATATTTTTCAAGATCGAGCACGCGCAAAGCGTCAAAGAGGCTCTTGAGCTCCACGGCTCCCTCGGAATCGGGGCAGAGCGCGACCGCATCATCGACCGACATAGTATAGAGTGAATCAAGCACGGCTATCTTATCTTCATCGAGTCCGAGCTCCTTGAGAGACTTTTCGTACGCCTCTCTTGTAACCTTTTCGCGGCGGTCTATTACCTTCGAGACCTTACGCGCATCCTCGCCATCGGCGTTGCATATTCTTGCAATAACATCGTTAAAGAAGCGGCGGTTATTTATCCTTACCACGAACATACTCTCATCTGCGCCGAAGCAAAGAAGCATATCGATCGCAGTGCGAATGACCTCAAGATCCGCCTCGTATCCGTTACAACCGAATATATCGGCATTGATCTGCCAGAATTCACGAAGCCTGCCGCGCTGAGGCTGCTCGTTGCGGTACAGGTTGGGTATTGAGAACCAACGCAGAGGCATATTGAGCTGTTGGAGCCTTGCGGCTACGAGTCTTGCAACGCTCGGAGTCATCTCGGGACGGATCGCGACCTGTCTGCCGCCTCTGTCCTCAAAATTATATGTCTGCTGACGTGCAAGCTCTTCTCCGCTTTTTGCCACGTAGATATCAAGAGACTCAAGCATCGGAGCGTTATATTCATCATACGCCGCAAGTGTCAAAACCTCACGGACCTTGCCGAGAAACCAATTGCGCAGCTCCATATCCTCGGGATAGAAATCACGCGCGCCTTTATAAGGCTGAGTCGATAAAAGTGTAGTAGCCATTTTTGATATTTATCCTTTATCCTTTATTCTTTATTTCACGATTACGGTCGTATAAAAATCCGCCGCATAAATCACCGATTTTAGTATAGCACAAAAAAGCCCTTATGTCAATTTTTTTCGGTGAAATTTTATTTGTATATATACAAAAATTGAGTTTTATGCTATAATTATGCTTGAAGGCGACGGTGCCAACGGAGCACCGAAAGGTATTCCTTGACGTTCGCGACGTTAGGTGCCGCCGAAAGGCATCGAAAGAGCCAACTCTGATTTTTAATAAGGAGACGACAAAATGAAAAAGGCACTGTTTATTTACGATCCCGAAGAAGTACGCTCAATATACGCGCATCCTTGGAAGGAAGGCAGATTTTTCAACTCCGCGGAAATGGAGCTGCCTGTCGGCAAAGGAACGCTGACCGTCAAGAAGAGCTTCTCTTTAAAGACGGCAAAAAAGAACATCAAGCGTGTCACGATAAGAGCCACGGCACTTGGAATATTCGACCTCTTTCTGAACGGCGAGAGAGTCGGCGAAAAAGCCGACAACGGCAAGATATTTGACGAGCTCAAGCCGGGATGGACGGACTATCGATTCCGTGTCTTTGAATTTGAATACGATGTAACGGACGCCGTCAAGTCAGACAACACTCTGGTAGCGGTCGTATCTGGCGGTTGGTGGAGCGGCCGTATATCCTTCGGATTTTACGGATTCCGTCAATGTGCCTTTTGCGGCGAGATAGAGATACAGTACAAAGACGGTTCAAGCGAGCTCATACCGAGCGGAACGGATTGGGATGTCTCGATCGGCGGTCCGATACTTACGGCGGATATCTGGGACGGCGAATACTACGACTCACGTATTCCCCACCCCGCAGTCTGTCCCGAGGCGCATAAATGGGTAAAAGCTCACGAATTTACGGATTTTCCCGAGGGAAAGATCGAGATCGATCCCGTCGGAGACAGAATAAGAGAAAAAGTCGATGTACGCCGCAAACCGTTAAGCGCGGTCGTACATAACGGCACCGTCAAGAACGGAAGCGACTACGGCAAAATAAAGGTCCTCTCAAAGACCGTCGGCGACGGATGCGAGGAGGTAGTCCTCAAAAAAGGCAGACGGATCATTCTCGATATGGGGCAAAATATGGTCGGCAGACCGAAGATAACCGTAAGAGCCGCCAAGGGCACGAAGATCACGGGTATATTTGCGGAATTTCTGAACGATTCGGGCTTGGAAAGCCGCGGAAATGATGGTCCCGAGGGCAGTATGTACATAAAGAATTACCGCTCCGCCTTGGCAAGGTTCGTTTATATTGCAAGCGGCAAGAAGAGCGAGACCTATGAACCAACGCACACCTTCTACGGTTTCAGATACCTTGAGCTGTCCGCCGATGCCAACATAAGGATCTTAGGCGTCAAGGGCATAGTTCTCGGCTCCGAGATGCGCGAGACGGCGGGCTTTGAGTGCAGCGATCCTGAGGTCAACAAGCTTTGGTCAAACATCGTTTGGGGTATGAGAGGCAATTATCTTTCCGTCCCGACCGACTGTCCGCAAAGAGACGAGCGTCTCGGCTGGACGGGAGATACACAGATATTCTGCGGTGCTGGAAGTTACCTTGCCGATGTCGAGAGCTTTTTGTCCAAGTGGCTTACCGATGTTGCTGACTCTCAGATAGGCTACAACGGCTCTATTTGCGATGTAGTACCGCGCGTCTTTGAAAGATACACATCCAATGCCGCCTGGGCTGATGCGGGGATAGTTGTACCGCACAGGCTTTGGCTTATGTACGGTAACCGCGAGCTCATAGAGAGACAGTACCCCTCTATGGAATATTATATGGAAGATCTGTCGCAGTACGGACTTGAGGGTCCCAATACGGCATACGGCGATTGGCTGAACTATGACGTAACAGACAAAAGGTATATTGCCGTCTGCTACTACAAATATGATGCCGATCTTATGGTAAAATTCAGCGAGATCCTCGGAAAGGACGAAAAAGCGGCATATTACCGTGACCTTTCGGATCAGATCAAGGCGCACTTTATCGAGCAATACACCGAAAACGGCGCGCTCAAGCTCTCCACGCAGACCTGCTATCTGCTGGCGCTCGCCTTTGATATGCTTCCCGAGGAATGGCGCGATAACGCCAAGGCTTGCTTGCGCAAAAAGATCGTGGAGAACGATTACACTCTCTCCACGGGCTTTGTCGGAACGGGCATACTCAATCAGACCCTTGCAAAATTCGGACTCAACGATCTTGCGTATTCGCTCCTGCTTCAGACCAACGACCCCTCGTGGCTTTACAGCGTAAGACAGGGTGCTACCACGGTGTGGGAGCGTTGGAACTCATACACGAAAGAGACCGGCTTCGGCAACGTAAGTATGAACTCCTTTAATCACTACGCCTACGGTGCAGTCGCAGAATGGATGATGGCTTATGTCGCGGGCATAAGACCCGACGAGAGCACTCCGGGCTTTGCTCACTTTATTCTTGCTCCCGAGCCCGACATGAGAGAATACATTCCCGAAGGACAGAAGAGAATCAGCCGTGCTAAGGCGCACTATGATTCAAAGCACGGAAGGATCGAGAGTGCTTGGGAATACGTCGGTGACCGCATAGAATACAAATTTACCGTACCGAGCGGCACAAGCGCAACGGTAAAGCTCCGCGTAAGCTCCAAAACTGTTACGCTCAACGGCGTAAGCTTCAAGACGTCCGAGCTTGGCAAATTAAAGGACGGCGTTCTCCGCTTTGAGGTCGGCGCCGGAAAATACACCTTTACGGAATGACCGCATTTTTAAATCCGTGAACATTTTCGGTTTACCCCACTTTCCTATTGACAGTTAAGGATTTATATGATATAATTACCTTCGACAGGCGGTACATAGTGTAACCGTTTGCGACAATAAGATATTTATGAATTGGAGGAATTACTACAATGAAAAAGCAAGTCAGAATTCTGGCATTTGTTCTCCTGGCAGCTATGCTCTGCTTAGGTCTGGCATCCTGCGGTAAGAAGCTTTCGGGCAAATACGAGGCGACCGTTTTCGGCACAGGCACGACCCTTGAATTCAGCGGCAGCAAGGTCACCATCACGCTCAAGGCTTTAGGTGCTGAGCTCGCATCAGTTGAAGGCAAATACTCCATCGATGACGACAAGATCACATTCGAGTTTGAGAGCGACAAAGAAGACGTAAAGAAATATAACGGTACATTCGATTTTGAAGAGACCGATACGGGCATCAAAATAGGTGCTTTCGGTACATTCAAAAAAGCTGACTGAAAAATAAACCGACAATAAAAACAGTGTCGTTATGACAATATGACCCCCTCAGAGCGGATACTTGAAAAGCCAAAAGCTTTCAATCCTGCCTTGAGGGGGTCATAGCATTATTTTACGGCACTGTTTTTTTGTGTGCGACGCAAGCTTTACTCATCTATACTCCGACAGTTTAAGTGCTCTCCTCAATGCGCAGAAAGCGCTGTGAGTACTTTTGCCTTTTACGTGCTCGTATTCTGCAGTCGGAAAGCTCCTATCGCAGGTCTCGACACGGTTACACAAAGCAGACGATTACATCTGTCACAATATTTCCCCTGCCGCTAACGCCTTCATATTTGACACCAGATCGTGAACGGATATCTGCTTGCGCTCCCTCGGGATCGCCGGAACCTCATACATAAGGGGACCGTCATAACCTGCGCGTTCAAGCTCGGAGAGTATACCCTTCCAATCGTTCAAGCCGTCACCGGGAAGTCGATGCCTTTCATCGACAAAATCGTAGTCAGAGATATGCAAAGTCCGTATTCTGATCCCCGAATTGATAAGCTCAGTAAGGAATGAGACATTTTCCTGAATGAGCGAATGGTTTGTATCGAACACCGCGCAAGCACCCGTACCATTGATCAGCTCGATCATCTCGCTTGCTTTATTACAAAGGCAGGTTCGCGGAAGATTTTCGACCGCAAGAGCGACCCCACACTCCTCTGCAACTTTTTGAAGCAGAGTGATACCGTCCTTGCTTCGGCGAATACGCTCGGGGCGTCTGTCGTCTGTTATCGGTTCGCTTGAGGGATGAAGAACTGCTACCCTGATCCCGATCCTTCCCGCGGCGCGTATAAGTATTTCATTAGTCTTGAGGGTCAAGTCCCTCATCTCGTCATCCTCGGACGATATATCAAGATTTCTCGAAAAAGGCAAATGTATCGACCAAAGCTCGATCCCGGCCTGCTTGGCATATTCCGCATATTTTTCTGCATTATTCGGAAAGTCCATCTCTTTCATATAAGTATCAAAGTTAAACGAAAGCTCAACAGCCTCTATACCCGCGTCGGCAAGCAATTTGAGTGCTTCGGCTTCCGCTGAATTGGTAAAGCACAGTGATGTCCCTTTTTTCATTTTTTGTGCGAATGTCATAATGCAGCTCCTTTCGCGGTTTTCAATGTAATGAGCATCGTGTTCTCCAGCCTGCTCAACGCTATGGAGCGC
>CAYYND010000037.1:0-16375 GCA_964472845.1 uncultured Lachnospiraceae bacterium
TTATATTCTACCACATCTCTCCCTCTTTGTCAATACCCTTTTTTAAAGTTTTTGCGCTTTTTTTCGGATTTTTTTGATCATCAGTGTTCAAAGCTCTTCCACCGTCTTAAGCCCCGCGATCTTGGAGAGTGCCGTCATCATAGATTCCCTATCCGCCTTTTTGTCGAATTCCAACGAGAAGATCGCGCTTATGTAGATATCATCACTCGCCTTTGACTTCGTGATCTCAACATCAACGACCGAAGCGCCGTTTCTCTTGATCTCATCGATTACAGTGGTAAGCCCGATCGTTTCGCGTATTTCTACATATATATTCATATCTCTCGCATTTTTCACTATGCGCCACTCGATCTTAGCGAACACGAGCTCTGCCATCAATATAAGGAAGGTCGCATAAAGAGCTACCTCATAGCATCCTACACCGATAGCAAGGCCCATTATGGCAGAAGCCCAAAGCCCCGCGGCGGTCGTAAGTCCCTTTACTTGTCTGCGTTTTGTCACTACGATAGTTCCTGCGCCGATAAATCCTATGCCGGCAATTACCTGTGCGCCGATACGCGCGGGGTCGGATATAAAGTTATCGGGTGAAAGCTCTTTTAAGGTCAAAAGATATTGGCTTGTCATAACCGTAAGCGCCGCGCCTATGCAGACGAGAGTATGTGTGCGGAATCCCGCAGGTCTGTGCTTGCTCTCTCTCTCAATACCTATAAGTCCGCCGCAGATAACCGCAAGAACGAACCTGAGTGTGATCGAGATCTCATTGAGCCCGCGCAGATCTATTGAAGATAAATATTCCAAAATATGTTCCATACCGTTTATTCCCTTCATTAATTATATTGATCCGCACATCTCAGACCTCTTCAACGAGAACGACGGTCGGAATATTGCCCACAGCCGCCATTATCTCGGAATGATCAACTCTCTTTTTCATAAGCACCGAGAACATAGCCCCGGGCTGAAGCCCGCCCGACGATCTCATTCGGATTATCTCAACATCAAGTATCTTGATATTCATACCTTTAAGGCACTCGATGATCTTGCCTATATCCTCAGCCTCGCTGTATTCGATATAGAAATTGATACCCTTGGAACGGGATATAAGCCATTTTTCGAGGCGACCGAAAAGGGTTATCGAAAGAATGATAAACAAAAATCCCACAATAGCGCCAAAGTAAAAGCCGGCTCCTATTGCAAGTCCCATTATTGCCGAAGCCCAGAGTCCCGCAGCAGTCGTAAGTCCCTTTACCTGTTGCTTACCCGTAACGATTATCGTACCTGCGCCAAGAAAGCCTATTCCGTTGATTACCTGCGCACCAAGACGAGAAAGATCTGTGCTCAGGTGGCACTCTAGCCAAAGATATTGGCTTATGATCATAGTCATAGCCGCACCCATACAAACAAGCATATGTGTTCTGAAGCCGGCGGGACGGCGTTTGGCTCCGCGTTCGATACCGACCACACCGCCGCATATCATTGCAAGAGTCATTCTTATAATAGCAGACCCCGCAGACGGTCTGACGAGAAAATCAATAAATTCAGACATTTTAATCTCCATTCCGCCGCCATAACGGCGGCACAAATAATTTTTAATGAAATTCACCCGTGTCGCTTGCGACAAAAATGGGGCGGGTCCCGTTTTTAAGGTGAATTTGTGCGTGAAACAGGTGATCCTTCGATTTTGGATCATTGAACTTTCACGCTAATCTTCCAAAAAACCGTAATACGGCGATCTGCGTCGAAGCAAACGCCCAGAGAGAAAATAATGCAATAATTATACCTCAAATAAGGCGTTAATTCAACAGTAATTCATTAAAAAATAATCACGATTGTTCACACTGTGCCAAAACATACCGCAACTCCCACGCCCACGCAAAGCAAGGCAAACACCGCCAAAAGCACCAGTGTATAGATCACGGCATCCTTCGCCGCAAGCCTTTTGGCTTTTTTCAAGCGGTCATTGCGATCCTTTACAAAGCTCCAGCAAAAGCTTCTGCGATCACTCGACTCGCCCTTTGCGCGTTCCGGCGTTTTTTCAATATTTTCAATATTGTTATTTGTAGTATTCTCCATAAAACTCATCAAGGCGACAAAGCCGCAATTCCTCCGAAGGATGTTTGTTAATATATAATTTTTCGCAAGCTCACACCGATTTTTTAACAGTAAAGCTTATGCAAAACCATTTTCCGTACTCACTCAAAGCGTCGATCTCTCCGCCTTGCGCATCGACGATAAGCTTCGAAATATACAGCCCGAGTCCCGTGCTGACCCTTTCGCCGCCGCGCGCTCCGTCAACCTTATAGTAGCGTTCAAACACATTTGCAAGACTATCTTGCGGCACCCCTATTCCTTCATTATATACAGATACACGAATAAATGAAGCATCTTTTTCATCGGTTTTTATATTAATTTTGTATTTACCGCCCTCGCGAGCATATTTGACCGCGTTATCGCAAACATTGTAAAGCACCTGATGTACCGCATCGCTGTCACCGAGAGCCAACATATTGTCCCGCTCACAAGCAAATTCAACATCGAGCCGCTTTTCTTCTATTCTGCGTTCAAACGATATCAGTATGATCCTCGCCTTCTCGCAAATATCAAACGGCTCGCATTTGAATTTTCTGTCTCCGCTCTGTATCCTCGAAACGTCAAGCAGCTGTGCAACGAGCTCGGAAAGGCGTAGACATTCCGATTTTATTACTTTCAGATATTTTTCTCTGTCCTCGGGCTTTACCGCACCGTTCAGCATACCGTCAACAAATCCGATAACCGACGTCATCGGCGAGCGCAGATCGTGAGCAACGCTCGCGATCATATCCATCCGTTCGGAATCACGTCTTTCAAGCGCGTCCGCCATACCGTTAAACGAGACCGCGAGAGCATCATCACCACCCGCACGTACCGAGTGATCTCCCCGAGACAGAGCCTCCATAGCCGATATCAGCTCGGCGCGTACTTGCTCCTCGGAGCGACCGACACTTTCGTTCATATTACCGTTTTCGGATCTGTCAGACATAAAAGCCTCCTGTTTTAAAGCCACACGCCGTTGCCAACATAAGCAACGGCGCGGTATCCTTGAATATGAAATTAATATTTATATAAATAAGTAATCAACCTACAAGTTCAAACTTGTAACCAACGCCCCAAACCGTCTTAAGCGACCATTTGTCGGAAACTCCCTCAAGCTTCTCGCGCAGACGTTTGACGTGAACGTCAACAGTTCTTGAGTCTCCGAGATAATCAAAGCCCCAGACCTTATCCAGAAGCATATCTCTTGTAAACACTATATTGCAATGTGATGCAAGGAAATAGAGAAGCTCGAGTTCCTTGGGAGGAATATCGACCGGCTTGCCGCGGAGCTTGAGCTCATATTTTTGCAGACTGATCTCGATGTTCTCAAATTTAATGACTTCCTCATCACTCTGATTTACATGGGATTGACAACGGCGAAGAAGCGCCTTGATCCTTGCGATGAGCACCTTCATATCAACAGGCTTCTGAACGAAATCGTCAGCGCCAAGCTCAAGCGCAAGCACCTGGTCAAAAGTCTCGCCCTTTGCGGTTACCATTATGATAGGCTTTCCGGGAGACATCTCGCGGATCTCTCTGCACACAGCATAGCCGTCCTTTTTGGGAAGCATAATATCGAGCAAAACAAGGTCGGGCTCATATACTTTGAAGAAGCTTATAGCCTCGATCCCGTCAGCCGCAGTCTTTACGTCGTATCCTTCTTTTTCAAGATGAAGCTTAAGCATATCGCTTATATTGGGATCATCGTCAACTACGAGAATTTTAGTGTCCAACATTTTATTGGATCCTCCTGATATTTTTTGATAATTTATTCCTCATTTGTTACGCTTGTTTTTCCGAGCGCTTGGATTTTTGTCCTTTTTGTTTCAACAAGATCACCGCATTTTGACACAATACGATGATTTCGGTAATATTGTATCATATAGCGCATTTGCTATGATTAACATTTTATGAACTCATCAAAAATTTTTATTGAAATGTTGGTATTATCGATAATGGATAGCCAAAATTAGTTTACGGTGTGTTTTTAATTTGATTTTTTCGAGCTTTTAATGCGTTGATTATGTGAAAAAAATATGCCGTTGTGTTCACCAAATAGCCCAATTTGCTTCTTTAATGAAAAAATTGTTCTTTATCATAATTATTTTTTAAAATAATGTGCCAATTTTGCAGTTTGATATTGCAATAAATCGAATTTTATTATATAATATAAGGTAACAGATTACGCACAGGCGTTTGATTGAAATTCAGCCTGATAAAAGAAAGGTACGGTAAATATAAATGAAACTCGGCATCGTAGGATTACCCAACGTAGGAAAAAGCACGCTCTTCAACGCACTCACAAACGCGGGCGCAGTGTCCGCAAACTTTCCATTCTGCACCATCGACCCCAACGTCGGCGTTGTAACCGTTCCCGATAAGCGTCTCGATGTGCTTGCGGAAATGTATAACCCCAAAAAGTACACGCCCGCTCCCATTGAATTTGTAGATATTGCGGGACTTGTAAAGGGGGCTTCAAAAGGCGAGGGACTTGGAAATAAATTCCTTTCAAACATAAGAGAATGTGACGCCATCGTTCACGTCGTACGTTGCTTTGAAGATGATAATGTCATACACGTTGACGGTGCTCCGAATCCCGCAAGAGACGCGGAGACCATAAATCTTGAGCTCATATTCGCCGATATTGAGATGGTAGAGCGCAGAATAGAGCGCACTGCAAAGGCTATGAAGGCGGACAAGACCCTGGCTCCTATGCTCGATCTCTTCGAGCGTATAAAGGCTCATCTTGAGGAGGGACTTCCCGCACGTTCTATGGAATACACAGACGATGAAAAAGCTATGCTTTACGACACGCCTCTCCTTACGCTTAAACCCGTTATCTATGTGGCGAATGTGAGCGAGGACGACATATCGGACAACGGCGCATCAAATCCCATGGTATGCGAGCTCGGAGAGCTTGCCGCCAAGGAACACGCCGAGATGATCCCGATATGTGCCGGCATCGAGGCTGATATTGCCGAGCTTGAAGGCGAAGAAAAGCAGCTTTTCCTTGAAGATCTCGGTATTACTGAAAGTGGTCTTGACCGTCTTATCCACGCATCCTATTCTCTTCTCGGACTCATAAGCTTCCTTACCGCGGGTTCCGACGAGGTAAGAGCGTGGACGATAGTAAAAGGCACAAAGGCTCCCCAGGCAGCAGGAAAGATACACAGCGATTTTGAGCGCGGATTTATCCGTGCCGAGGTCGTGGCATTTGACGATCTTGTAAGATGCGGTAATATGGTAGCGGCAAAGGAAGCCGGACTTGTCCGCAGTGAGGGCAAAGAATACGTTATGAACGACGGTGATATAGTCCTCTTCAAATTTAACGTTTGATATATTCACACATTTTAAAAGGAACTGTCACTCAAAAAGTAACAGTCCCTCGAAATATCGAGCATTGTATAAAAATGCGATCTATCGTATCGTAATCACCGATCGTCAGAATTCGACAGTATCTTCGGTGTTCGGAGTCTCAAATTTTACGTCGTCGACATCAAAACGTCTTATCGACTCATAGAAGTTTGTGCGTGCCGCCTGCAGATAAGGCATTACCCAAAGCGTACCTACGCCGCAGCAAAGAGCACCGACGATGAACCAACCGATAAAGCTGAGGTCAAGCAGGAAGAGCTGCATCTTATAGCCTCTCATCATCTCTTGGCTCTCGTCCAGACATTCTCTCCAAGAATATTCGGGATGATCTGCCCTAATGTAAAACGCCATCGAATAAGCGTATGACTTTACTATTCCGGGAATGATAAAGAGAAGCGTCCAAAGAAAAGTAAATACCGACATAAGGAGACCGAGCAAAAGATTTTCGGTAAAATCCTTAAATCCGCTGAATTCATCTTCAATATTTATATTTTTTGCGCCTCTTGCAAGCGAAAGGAATATTCCGCTGACACCTACCGTAAGAGGTCCCATAAGGATCAGCGTAGCGATACCCATGGTGACGCTGCTTGCCAATCCTGTTATAGCGCTCAATATGAGGCAAACAACAAGACCCATCAGCCACTGTTCGCTGAAAATATTTTTACCGAGTTGTTCACGCGCTTTTGCGCGTATTTCAGAGTTTGACATATGTAATACCTCCTCTAAGTATTGGTATTATTGTATCACTGTTTTAACAAGTTGTCAAGTATATTTTAATTTTACGAACAAATATATTTTATAATCATCCGGAAGGAAATAACCGCCATGAGAATGAGAAGAAAAAAGCATGGAGCCGAGCGCATTGCCGCTTGCGCTGACTTGCTGATAAACGACCCGATCGCCTTGAAGGAAGATCCGTACGCCGCTTTTTCGGCAGAGAGGAAAGACAGCCCACTGTGCCTTGAAATAGGATGCGGCAAAGGATCCTTTGCCTGCGATCTGACCGAAAAAGAACACGGCATCAATCTTATCGCTATGGAGCGTGTCGCCGATGTCGCGTGCTTGGCGCTTGAGAAAGCAAAAGCTTCATCGGAGCGCCGCCCCGACAACCTTCGGTTCATTATCGGAGACGCAAGAGCGCTTTCCGAATATTTTCCCGAAAGCTCGATATCCACGTTACACATAAATTTCTGCGACCCGTGGACAAAGAAGGGTTACACCAAGCGCAGATTGACTTACAGAGCCTTTCTGGAGGTATACCGTTCCCTGCTCGTCGACGGCGGCAGGCTCGTATTCAAAACGGACAATCAAGCGCTCTTTGATTTCAGCTTAGAGGAATTTGAGGCATCAGGGCTTGAGACGGTCTGGGTAAGTCGCGACCTTCACGCATCGGAAAGAGCCTCGGACAATGTCGTAACGGAGTACGAGGCAAGCTTTTCGTCCAAAGGTATGCCGATATACTGTGCAGAGGTCGTATTTCACAAATTAAAGACGATCACGGAGGAAAACCGCAATGCTTGAAAATTTGGTCAAAGCCAACCGCAGTTTCCGTTCATTCAGACCGGAGACCCCTATATCAAAGGAAACGCTTCTCGAATTTGTTGAGCTCACACGATTTACCCCTTCAAGCGTAAATCTTCAACCGCTCAAATACAAGATATGTGTCGATCCCGAGGAATGTGCCTTGATCGCCGACAACGTAAAATACGCCAAGGCGCTCAAAGGCGTTACGCTTCCGCCAAAGGGACACGAGCCGTCTGCGTATATTCTTATTTTTCTTGACAAATCGATATCCGAAAATCTGCTGACCTTCAGACGTGACATCGGAATAGTCGCTCAGACCATTATGCTCGCGGCAGTTGAAAAGGGGCTTGGCGGATGTATGATAGGCAATTTCAACTCGGACGGAATCTGTCCGTCACTCGGAATTCCCGTTCAGTACTCTCTTCAGCTCGTTATAGCTCTCGGTCATCCCGACGAAGAGATAATTCTCGAGGATGCCGTTGACGGCAACGTGCTCTATTACCGTGATGAGAACTCCGTCCATCACGTTCCGAAAAGGCCGCTTGATGAAATATTGCTCTGATAAACGATCAACAAATATGTCAATACAGAATATTAATTTGCCCGAGCCAAACGGAGTACTCATAATAAACAAGCACTCGGGGGTTTCATCGCACGATATAGTAAACAAGATACGCAGGCTTTACGGCACCAAAAAGGTGGGACACGCAGGAACACTTGACCCGTTAGCAACGGGGGTACTCGTCGTCTTACTCGGACGTGCGGCAAAAGCGTCCGAATATCTTATGGGATGCGGCAAGGTCTACCGCGCCGGGCTCAGGCTCGGTATAACGACCGACACCGAGGACATTACGGGAAATATACTGACGGTCACCGAGAACATACCCGACAAGGACGCTGTAATTGATGCGGCGCGCGGCTTTATCGGCAAGACGGAACAGATACCGCCTATGTACAGTGCTCTCAAAGTCGGAGGAAAAAAGCTGTACGACCTTGCCCGTGCGGGAAAGGTCGTTGAAAGGGAGCCAAGACAAATAGAGATATCCTCGCTTGAGATCGCGCCCACCGATGACGAAAAAGAATACATTCTCACTGTCGCGTGTTCGGGCGGCACCTACATTCGAACTCTGTGCGCCGATATAGGCAAAGTGCTCGGATGCGGAGGCGTTATGTCGTCGCTCGAAAGGATCGAGGCGTGCGAATATCCGATAGAAATCTCTCACGCCGTATCAGAACTCGAAGAGATGGATATGGACACGCGATTCTCTCTCCTTATGCCCGTAGAAACGCTTTTTGCGGAGCTCCCAAGCGTAGGTCTCAACGATTTTTTTGAAAGACTTTGTCGCTCGGGATGTGTCATATATCAAAAAAAGATAGGCTCCACATTCGAAAACGGTACGCGCGTACGGATCTGTGACAAAAGCGGTCACTTCTTTGCGCTCGGCGAGGTCAGAGAATTTGACGAGGGCTCGGCGATCAAAGCGATAAAGTTGTTTGAGCTTTAATTGTTTACGCTTTTTTCAAAAAGGATTCCGCGTCCAAATCCCCCTCAAACAGCCGGTTACGCAAAAAACATTTCAAAATATGTACTTAGCACTTGCAAAACGCGATGCTTTAATGTATAATATAGTTTATAGAAGAAAAAATTCTCAATTACAGAGGTGCAAAATGAATAATACCGAAAAGACAATGGAAAAGATTGTTGCTTTATGTAAAAACCGCGGATTTATTTTTCCCGGCTCTGAGATATACGGCGGTCTCGCCAACACATGGGACTACGGACCTCTCGGCGTTGAGCTCAAGAATAACGTAAAAAAGGCGTGGTGGAAAAAATTTGTTCAAGAGAATAAATACAATGTAGGTCTTGACGCGGCTATACTTATGAATCCTCAGACCTGGGTCGCATCGGGTCACCTTGCCGGCTTCTCCGATCCGCTTATGGACTGCCGCGAATGTCACGAAAGATTCCGTGCAGACAAGCTTATCGAGGACTACTGCGCCGAGACGGGCTGTGAACTTCAAAAGCCCATCGACGCATTCACGCAAGCCGAAATGAAGGAATTCATCGAGGAGCACAACATCTCGTGTCCGACCTGCGGAAAGCACAACTTTACCGATATCCGTCAATTCAACCTTATGTTCAAGACCTTCCAGGGAGTTACCGAGGACGCAAAGAACACGGTATATCTCCGTCCCGAAACGGCGCAAGGCATATTCACAAACTTCGTAAACGTCCAGAGGACTACAAGAAAGAAGCTTCCCTTCGGTATCGGTCAGATCGGCAAATCCTTCCGTAACGAAATAACCCCCGGCAATTTCATCTTCCGTGTCCGTGAATTTGAACAAATGGAGCTTGAGTTTTTCTGCAAGCCCGGAACGGATCTCGAATGGTTCGCATATTGGCGCAATTTCTGCCATCAGTGGCTGCTCTCCATCGGTTTGAAGGACGAGAACATCCGCCTGCGCGATCACAGTCCCGAGGAGCTCTGCTTCTATTCCAAAGCAACGACAGACTTCGAATTTCTCTTCCCGTTCGGATGGGGCGAGCTTTGGGGCGTTGCCGATCGTACAGACTATGACCTGACTCAGCATCAAAATACCTCAAACAAAGATCTGACATATTTTGATCCCGAGACAAACGAACGCTACATTCCTTACGTAGTCGAGCCCAGCCTCGGTGTTGAAAGAAGCGTTCTTGCCGTACTTTGCGATGCTTATGACGAAGAAGTGATCGATGCCGAGAAGAACGACGTAAGAACCGTCCTTCGTCTGCACCCCGCACTCGCGCCCGTCAAGGCGGCAGTGCTTCCCCTTTCCAAGAAGCTCGCAGAGCCTGCAGGAAAGATCTATGAGGAGCTTTCAAAGTACTTCTCGGTAGATTACGATGAAACTCAGTCGATAGGCAAGAGATACCGCCGCCAGGATGAGATCGGCACACCTCTTTGCATTACCTATGACTTTGAGTCCGAAAACGACGGTTGCGTTACCGTCCGAGACCGTGATTCTATGGATCAGGTAAGAATACCCGTTTCCGAGCTCAAGAGCTACATCGAAAATAAAATAGAATTCTGATCATTCGATAATTGCAAACGATAAAAGCGCTCCCACGTGCCTCAGGTTAACACGTGGGAGCTTTTTTAATTGATAAATTTGCTCAAATCAATATCAAATTTAGTAATACACAGTACCCCATTTGCAAATATCTTGTCAACATCAAGGATATCGTAGTGTTCATAAGACTTTAGCTTTTCGACAAAGGCATCGGGATCATCAAACTTGTATCCTATCTCAAAGCTTATTCCGCTCTTCTCCGTACCGTCGGATCTCTTACTGAATGTAAATTCTATTTTCTTTTCACGGCGATCCGAGGCATAAAGGTCGTCTATCACTATCATTCCGTCGTTGATCGCCTCGCTTGATTCGACTTTTAGATCATTCGAGGTGATCTTTATACAGATATCTCCGCTTCCGAGATAATCCCCCTTGAGTCCGATACTGAAATACAGAATGTTATCGGCTTTTGAATTTCCTTCATCATCGACGCGGCTGAGCGTTGCGTAAAGGTCATCTTCCCAGGGAAGCTTTACCCTATCCGAGTTGTATCTGTCATCCGTAGACAAAATCGGATGATCCTCTGCGCAAGAGCCGATTTCCGGGTAAGAGAACAGTATATCGCAGCTTGCGGAACCGGATCCGTTGCCTTCGCCAAAGTCGTTGCTTGACTTGCAGCCAAATCCGCCGAACATCACATTCATAAGCACGGCAAACATAACGGCAAATCCAACGAAGGTCGCGGCAAATCCCGCCGCGAGATGCCTCGAATGGCTTACAAATGCCTTAAACGCGGTCTGTACACTGCCCTTTTTATCCGTCGAATAGTATCGCTCGAGCGATTCGATATCCGCGTTCTCTATGATATCGTCCCCGATATAATAAAACGCATCCGAAAGAATTCCGATATCTTTTTCTCTCGATCTCATCGATACTCACCTCCCGTTCTTTCAAGGTACTCTTTTAATTGCTTGCGTGTGCGAAAAAGTATTCCGCTGACTCTGTTTTGCGTCATCCCCGTGCTTTTGGCTATATTCTTTACCGCTTCCGAGTAAAAATATCTGCAAACAAATATCCTGCGAGTCCCATCGTCAAGCGTTCTCAAAAATTCATCTATACGTCCGCCAAGCGTTTCGGCATTCGGAATAAAGCCGTCCTCAAAGCTTCTATCCGGAAGCATCTCATACATTTCCGCCGTCAATTCAACAACGACAGCCGAGCGCTTCGCGGCTTTTCTTTTATCGTAAAGATCAAGGCTCAAAAAACGTGCGATCTTGCAAAGAAATGCGTAAAAGTGATCCGGTCTTGTCGGAGGAATCTTGTTCCACGTCGTAAGATATGTATCGTTAACACATTCCTCGGCGTCGGAGATGTTCCCGGTTATATTTTCGGAAAATCTTATGAGTTTCTTGCCGTATTTCTTATCCGTCTCGGCAATGGCGGTCTCACTACGGTCAAAATACAATTCTATTATGTCACAGTCTTCCATACGCGTATTTACTCCTTTCAAGGGGTATTCAGAGCTCTCATATATAAAGTGGGATTTTTTTGGCGGATATTTTCAAATATCAAAAAAATTTTAAGTTAAGAAAACGGGGCTGCAAAAAATTCCTTTTGAATTTTTATACAACCCCGCAAGAGATTACAAATTATTTATTTGTTTTGTTTGCTTTTCTGAATGCGCCCCTAATAAGCTTCATTATCTCAACTATCGGAATGGTCGCGATACCGAGCGCGAACGCGATTCCGAAATGCTCAAGATCGAGAGGCTCAAAGCTGAACAATGCAGCGATAGGAGCTATCTCAACTACGCCGATCGTAAGGATGAGGGATACTGCGATAGCACCGAGCATCCAAAGGTTTACGGACTTGATTGCAAATACGGATCTGTTCTGCGAACGCATATTGTAAGCGTGGAAGGTCTCGGCAAACGACATCGTAAGGAACGCCATCGTCATACCCATATTGACATCCTGATCGAGCACCGCCCACGAGCCGCTCTTGAGGAACTCCATAAATGTTACACCCTCGCCTGCCTCGAAAAATTCACCGAGGAAGTAAGCGACGATCGTAAGGATCGAGATCATAAGACCCTCGCAAAGCACATCGACTGCGAGGCCACCTGCGAAAATACCCTCTTTTTTGTCTCTGGGCTTGCGTTGCATTATGTCTTTCTCCGCCGGCTCCATACCGAGCGCAAGCGCGGGCAGACAGTCTGTGATAAGGTTTATCCAAAGGATATGAACCGGTTTAAGGATGGTAAAACCGAGCATCGTCGAAACGAATACCGAAACGACCTCGCTGAGGTTGGATGAAAGCAGGAACTGAATGGCTTTTCTGATGTTGTCGTAAATTCTTCTGCCCTCTTCAACTGCGTCTACTATGGTAGCAAAGTTGTCGTCACCAAGTATCATATCGGCAACATTTTTTGTTACGTCGGTACCTGTAATACCCATACCGACTCCGATGTCCGCGGATTTGATGGAAGGAGCGTCGTTTACGCCGTCACCCGTCATAGCGACTATGTTGCCTCTTGCCTTCCAAGCCTTGACTATCATAACCTTGTGCTCGGGCTGAACTCTTGCGTATACGGAATATTTGTCGATATTCTTTATGAGCTCCTCTTCGCCCATCTCATTGATCTCGGTACCCGAAAGTGCGCCGGAAATGTCATCGATAATGCCGAGCTCCATAGCGATCGCAACGGCGGTGTCCTTGTGGTCACCCGTGATCATTATGGGTCTGATACCTGCACTGCGGCAAAGCTTGATAGCGTCATATACCTCTGGACGAACGGGGTCTATCATACCCGTAAGTCCGATAAATACGAGCTCGTTCTCAAGCGTTTCGGAATTGAGCGGCTCGGGTATCGAATCAAGCTCGCGGTATGCTGCGGCGAGGACACGAAGTGCTTTATCCGCCATTCTCTTGTTTTCGGCAAGCACTGCGCTTCTGTGCGCATCCGTCATAGGCTCTACCTTGCCGCCTTCAAGAAGTATATATTTGCATCTGTGCAGCAACTCATCGGGAGCACCCTTTGTATACTGAATGAGCTTACCGTTGTAATCGTGAACGGTTGACATAAGCTTACGATCTGAGTCAAAGGGAAGCTCATCTACACGGGGATATTCATTTTTGAGCATACCCTTGGGAAGTCCGCACTTGAAAGCATAGTTTACAAGCGCACATTCGGTAGGCTCGCCGACTGCTTGATCTTCATTATTGAGCTCCGCGTCACTTGCAAGTGCCATAGCGCGCGCAAGAAGCTGTTCATCCGAAGCGTAGAAGTCTACGACCGTCATCTTATTCTGAGTAAGCGTACCTGTTTTATCCGAGCAGATGATCTGTGTGCATCCGAGAGTCTCGACGGCACTGAGTTTGCGGATAACGGCATTGTGCTTTGCCATCTTGGTAACACCGATTGAAAGAACTATCGTAACGACCGTTGCAAGTCCCTCGGGGATAGCCGCGACCGCAAGGCTTACCGCAACTATGAACGAATCAAGTACAACAGAGCCTGTAAATTCGCCCTTGGTGATTATCTGGAATACGAAAATGAAAATACAAATACCTATAACGGAATAGGTAAGAAATTTGCTTAGCTGATTGAGCTTTACCTGAAGAGGAGTCTCCTCATTTTCAGCGGCGCTGAGTACGCCCGCGATCTTACCCATCTCGGTGTCCATACCCGTAGCGCAAACGACTGCCGCACCTCGTCCGTAAACCACCGTACTGCCCATATAGAGCATATTTTTACGGTCTCCGAGAGGGACCTCCTTGCCGTCCGTTTCTTCGATGACGCCGACCTGCTTTTCAACGGGAACAGATTCTCCCGTCAGTGCTGCCTCCTCACATTTGATGGAGGCACATTCTATAATACGGCAGTCTGCGGGAACAGAATCACCCGCTTCAAGTATTATAATGTCTCCCTTGACGAGATCCTCGCTTTTTATGTGAACTATCTGACCGTCGCGAAGCACCTTCGAGGTTGCCGCCGTCATCTTCTTCAGTGCCTCGAGCGCCGCCTCGGCTTTGGACTCCTGAAGGACTCCGAGCACCGCGTTGAGCAAAACAACGGCAAAAATTATGAAGGCATCGGGCTCAAGCTTGCCCTCGTAAATACCGACTGCAAGAGAGATAAATGCCGCAACGATAAGAACGATAAGCATAGGGTCGAGAAGCTGATTGAGAAACCTCTTCAGAAGCGTCTCTTTTTTCGCCTCGGCAAGTTTGTTTTTGCCGTCTCGCTCAAGTCTTGCTTGAGCTTCTTCCGAGCCGAGACCGTCAACCGAGGTCATAAGCTCGTTTAATACCTCATTGGGGGTATTATTGTAGAATTTCATCTTTGTGACCTTTCCTTTCAGCATATTTGGAACGTTCGTTTTTCATACGATACGTTCCCTTGAAATTCTGCGCGTAAGATCTAACTTCGGGTAAAATAAAAAACCTTTACAGCCCTTACGCGAACTGTAAAAGTCTTGCTACCCTCTTTCCAGAAAGCCCCGAAAACCAGACGCGTATGCGACCGTGATGTTGGCATCGGGCAGTATCACGCAGAAATCTTTCTTTATCAAAAGCCCCACGCGACACAGCTACTCCCTTTCACTGAGAAAACATTATACTATAAAAACCTCAAAATGTCAACAAAGCGGCTATATAATTATATTAATTTTACACTTTAGTAAAAAATGTTAAACGCTAAAAGTCTTTTCCGACGGCAAGGCGAGATCTCCCGAATTGCCGTCGGAGCGTTTTTAGTCTTTTGAAGGTGTTTTACGTCGGAAAATCACATCAAGCCGTATACATACAGACCGTACAGACGTATCTGCTTCTTATTCGCCTGCAATGCTCATATTTTCGACAAGTACCGCGGGTGAGCCGTATGAAACGAACCCTGCCGCCGCGGGAAGCTCGGTCTCATTTGAGAGTGCCGCGATCTCCTTAAGGAAGGAATAGAAATTGCCCGCAACCGTAAAGGTCTTGACGGGTCTTGCCTTCTTCCCGTTCTCTATCGTAAATCCCGCACATTCGATCGAAAAATCGCCCGTTACGGCATCGGCACCTGCGTGCAGTCCCTTCATTTCCGTAACGTAAATGCCGTTCTGCGCCTTTTCAAAGAGTCCGTCAAGCGTATATTCGCCCGGCTCAATACAGAAGCAATACGGAGCTATCGAAATAGCACCTCCGGAACGGTGACCGTTCGCCGTGGTCGTCTTTCCCATCTTCTTTGCAGTGGTAAGGTCATAGAGAAGCGTTTCAAGTACTCCGTTCTTGATAACATTCTTCCTGTAAGTTGCAACGCCCTCGCCGTCAAACGGAGTCTTGAGCGCACTGCCGTCTCTCATAGCGTCGTCTGTGATCGTAACGATATCGGAAGCTATTTTGCTTCCCTCTTTACCCGAAAGAAGCGAAAGCCCAAGCAGAGCATTTTTGGCAGAGAATATCGGAGAGAATGCCGAAAGCAGGCTTCTCATCTGCTTTGCCGAAAATACTACGTTATATTTACCTGTTTTTACCGTACCCGCGCCGAGCTTTTCGAGTGCTCCTTCAACGGCGCGAGCCGAAAGCCCCTTGCGATCATCCGCGCCAACGCCTCGAACCACGTCATAATATTCAACGGATTCATTGCCGTCGTTTACGACCGCCGCAACGAGTGAATAGGAATTGGATACCTTGTTTGCAAGCTCAAGTCCGTATGAGTTAAACAAAAAGCTGTCGGATACGAAAGTGGTAACTCCGCTCTGAGTTCCATCAGTTACCTTTGGATCGGCGGCATAAGTCTCCCTCTGAAGCTCAAGTGCCGCTTCCTTAAGCTCGGATGCCGACGGCATCTCCGTGCTTACGGGCGGAAGCTCCGCATAGCTTTCCGAACCCTTGAATATTATAGCCTCATCATCGCTCTCTATTACCTTTGCGTTGGCAACAGCACGAAGCACGAGACTCTCTATCGCCTCATCCGTAATAAGCTCACTTGAGGCATTTCCCATCTTTCCGTCGTATACGCAACGGAAGGATATTCCGCCCGAGGTATTAAATGCAAAGCTGCTGATCTCATCTTTAAGAGTCTCGGTGCCAAGGCTTTCCTCGCAGGAATAGTAGACCTCATATTCTTTAAGACCTACCTTCTCCGCCGCCGCCTTTACCGAGGCTTTAATTCTCTCAAAATCCATTATATTTACCTCCTTTTATCTTCCGCCTACCGTGATCTTTGATACACGGATGAGAGGCTGACCTACGTCGGTGGGTACAGAACCGCTCGCAGAACCGCACATACCTTGACCCGTTGCAAGATTCTGACCGACCATATCGATATCCTAGAGTATCTGCGAACCCGTTCCGATGAGAGACGCGCCTCTTA
>CAYYND010000037.1:16385-17437 GCA_964472845.1 uncultured Lachnospiraceae bacterium
GATATATCGTAAGGAACGGCAAGATCTGCGAGGCTGCGCCTCTTACAGCCTCGCAGATCTTGCCGTTCCTTACGATATATCCTTCACGTACCGAAAAGTTGAATGCACCCGTCAAAGGATTTACCGATCCGCCGCCCATTTCTTTTGCGTAAAGTCCGTATTCAATGGAAGCTATGATATCCTCGTTTTTATCGGGACCGTTATCTATATACGTGTTCGTCATTCTGGAGGTGGGCTCATACGTATAGCCCTGTCTGCGGCTGTTACCCGTCATAGGCATACCCATTCTTCTTGAACCGAGACGATCTATCATATAGTTCTCAAGAATTCCGTTGCGTATAAGCACGTTCTTCTGAGACGGATTGCCCTCGTCGTCGATATTTATCGAACCCCAGGCATTGGGTATCGTTCCGTCGTCTATCGCGGTGACCTTGGGATTGGCGATCTGCTGACCGAGCTTGCCCGCCATCTGCGACATACCGATAGCTACCGATGTAGCCTCGAGCGAGTGACCGCACGCCTCGTGGAAGATAACGCCGCCAAATCCGTTCTCAATAGCGACCGTCATCTGACCCGCAGGACAATATACCGCACCGAGGTTTGTGACCGCCTGCGCCGCCGCATGTCTGCCTATGTCAGCAGGCTTGAACTGCTCAAAGACCTCAAGTCCCATACAACGTCCGGGCGAGCAGCTTCCCGATTGGTTTTCTCCGCCCTCTGAAGCAACGGCACCGATAGCCATTCTTGTTCTTACGGAACGGTTCTCCGTGTAAAGTCCCTCGCTGTTTGCGATCATAGTCGCGTGATCCACATCGAGAAGAGTTCCCTGTACCTGGGAGATCTTTTCGCTGTAATTTTTAGCCGCCTCGGAAGCCTCCTTAAGCAGATCCGTTTTGAGCTTAACATCGGCACTTGAAGGGCACACCTTTATCGGGTGTATGTTGGGGAATACACGCTCGGTCAAATGAATATTCATCTGCTTTGAGCCCTCTCCCATTGCCGCGGCAACAGATGCGGCACATTTAAGAAGTCCCTCTCGGCTCGTGTCTGAG
>CAYYND010000038.1:0-16744 GCA_964472845.1 uncultured Lachnospiraceae bacterium
GCCCTGTACCTGAAATCCGCTATAGCCGGGGTGGATCCCGTGATCGAGGATCGATCCTCCGTGAAGGAGTCTTAATCTGCTGTGTTGAAGAGCGGGTCTTGCGCAATTGGGAGCCGTGAACCGTGTCAGGTGGGGAACCAAGCAGCACTAAGCAGTAAACCCGATGTGACGTAAGCGTGCCTGCTTTGAGCAGTGTGTAAGATGTCGCTCGGTGGTGACATTCAACATTGTGGTGTATGGTCTTATTTCGGAGCTTGCCTTTTTGATTGATATTACGCGGAGGTGATATGAGTGCATCAGGCATTATACAGAAAATGGCGTCCGTCCGTATTTGACGATGTTTACGGTCAGGAGCATATTACAAGTGTGTTGCGATACGAGGCGGAGAACAAAAAGTTCAGTCACGCATATCTTTTCTGCGGATCGAGAGGTACGGGAAAGACGACCTGCGCAAAGATACTTGCCAAGGTCATCAACTGCGAGCATCCCGAAAACGGCAACCCCTGCGGCAAATGTGAAGCTTGCCTTGCCATAGAATCGGGAGCAGCTACCGATGTGATAGAAATGGACGCCGCGTCGAATAACGGCGTGGATAACATAAGAGACATAAAAGATGCGGTAAGCTTTGCGCCGGCATCGCTTCGGTGCAGAGTATACATCATAGACGAGGTCCATATGCTTTCGGGCAGTGCCTTTAACGCTTTGCTGAAAACTCTCGAAGAGCCGCCCGAATATGTCGTCTTTATTTTGGCAACGACCGAGCTGCAGAAGCTTCCGGCGACGATAGTGTCGCGTTGTCAGCGTTTTGACTTCAGAAGGATCTCGACCGAGGATCTTTGTGCACGTCTCTCGGAAATATCAAAGAACGAGGGGATAGAAGCGGATGACAAGGCTCTTACTCTCATAGCACGAAATGCGCAGGGCGGTATGCGTGATGCTATCAGCTTGCTTGAGCTGTGCTCGGGTGCGCACAAAAAAATAACCGCGGAGCTCGTCAACGATACGATAGGTTCAAGCGGCAGAGAGCAGACTATATCCGTGGTAGATGCCGTCATCCGCAAGGATTATGACAGAATATTTGCGGATGTGGATGAGGTGGTCTCCTCGTCAAAGGATATCACGGTATTCTGGCAGGAGCTTATATCACTTTATCGAGATATGCTTGTCGTAAAAACGACGCCTTCCCATGCGGAAAGATACCTCGATCTCACTAAGGACGAGACGGATCAGCTCGTTTCGCTCACTTCAAAATTCACACGCGAGACTCTGCTACATCATTGCTATCTTCTCGACAATGCGCTATATTCTATGCAACGGGCAAATACGCAGAAGCGCATAACCGCGGAGATGACCCTTATCAAGATGTGCGACGATACGCTTAACGATTCGAACGCTGCACTGCTCTCAAGGATATCGAAGCTCGAGAGAGCTCTTGCCGCGGGAGAGTTTAAGGCGGCAAGCGTTTCGGAGACCGTTTCAAACGACGGCGACGCCGACGCTAAGTCAGGAAAAAAAGCATCAAGGGAAGCCGCAAAAGCTTCCGATAAGGATCCGAGCATCCGAGAAGACAAAGCCGATACGGTGCCCGAGAACACGGTGAAAGGGCAAGCAAAGCTCGGTTCGGCATCCGAGGGATCCGTTCCGCAGTTAAGCGGCGGCGAGCGTGTCCTCAGAAAATTCAAGGCGTGGGCAGACGCGCTCGAACACATAACGAGCAATTCGCCAATGGTCGCGGGACTCATAAAAGCGGGCAGCGCTTATATCACCAATTTCGAAGGAAGAGACGTATTTATAGTAAAGCTCAGCGATAGCAGCTTCACCAAAACCATGATGGATCAGTTCGGCGGAAAGCTTCAGATCAGAACGGCTCTGTGCGTTACCCTCGGCAAGGACATCCCCGAGACCGACATATTCATAGAATATGAAAGCAGCGGTGAAAAGTCAAAGGACACCGTCATCGACGAAATACTCGACAATCTCGATTGAGATCATAAACTTTCGACAAATAAATCGACAAATAAAAGAATATAATTTAAAAATCAAGGAGACAAGACTTATGAAAGCAAGAATACCCGGCGGTATGGGCGGCGCACAGAATATGAATGCTATGATAAAGCAAGCGCAGAAGATGCAGGCTGATATGGAAGCCAAGCAGGCAGAGCTCGAAACGAGAGAATACGATATTTCTGCAGGCGGCGGCGCTGTCAAGATCAAAATAAACGGCAAAAAGGAGATACTCGGCATCGAGCTCTCTCCCGAGATAGTCGATCCCGACGACATCGAGACCCTTTCCGACATTCTCGTTGCGGGAATGAATGAGGCGATAGGACTTGTTGAAAGAACCAACTCATCGGAAATGGAGAAGATAACCGGCAGTATGAATATGCCCGGACTTTTCTGATATGTCATACAGAATAGAACCACTTGAAAGGCTTACCGAGCAGTTTGCAAGGATACCCGGCGTTGGAAAAAAGACTGCTCAAAGAATGGCTTTCTCGGTACTTTCTCTCTCTGCCGAGGAAGCGGAGGAATTTGCCGATACGATAATAGAGGCAAAGCGCGCGATACATCTCTGCCCCGTTTGTCAGGCACTGACCGATAGGGATATATGCAGTGTTTGTTCTTCGGACGACAGAGACCGCTCGGTGATCTGCGTAGTCGAGGACAATAAGGCGTTTATGTCCCTTGAAAAGGTGCGTCAATACCGAGGACTTTATCACGTTCTGCACGGAGTCATATCGCCTATGAAAGGCATAACCCCCGACAAGCTCAAGATAAAGGAGCTCATCGAGCGCATAGACAGCGACACAAAGGAGATCATCGTTGCCACCAACCCGACCGTTGAGGGCGAGACAACTGCTATGTACATAGCACGCCTCGTATCCCCTCTCGGCATAAAGGTGACAAGGCTCGCTTACGGTATTCCCGTAGGCGGCGAGCTTGAATATGCCGACGAGATAACTCTTCACAGAGCCATCGAGGGCAGACGCGAGCTTAACTGAAAACTAACGATCGCAAAAAATGATATTAACGCGGCACAGGCTTCCGAGAAAAGAGCGTACGCCGCGTTTTTTTCTACATACACGAACTTGATCTCGCATATGATTTATTATCTATGCCCGAGCTGAAATCGCCGCAAGCTCGAGAGAAAAGAGTTCTTTGAAGGTTTTATGCAAAGGATCTCGGAAAGGAATGAAACTCAGTATGTCGAAGACAAGGCTCACGATCTGTTTATTATTGATCTCGCTTCTCGCTATGCCGCTCTCGGGATGCTCTCGAAACCAAAAGGATGCTTATTATTACGTAACGCAGATAATATCCGAGCATCCGTCAATGCCGAGCGGCAGATTTTACGGCAAGGATAAAAAGGACGACGACGGCATCTCGATCCTGCCTCTTGACGGATATCTCGCCTTCTCTCTTTACGGTGACTCGAGCCGCGATATCGTGCTCGGAGAAGCCACTGTGTCAGACGACCTTTATCCCGAAGAATTTGAGCTTGTAAAGGACTTTTGCGTATGGCTCGGCTCGACGCTTGAGCCGTACGAGATATCTGTATTCAAACTGCGTTCATCAAGCGACTCTACCGCAGTTGCCAAAATGCTCATAAGACGTCTTGACAAACTGAAAAAGTATTGGAGAGAAAGTCAGTATTATGCCGACATCGAAAGCTGTGCCGTAAGGATAGAAGGCGATCTTGTAATACTTGAGATCCTGCCCGAGAGCAATATACATACACAATGATCAGCCGAGAGTCAGAAAATAGTATATAAGACCGTAGACGGCGCCCGCAAGCGTTCCGTAAAGCAGGACAGGTCCGGCAACGGTAAAGATCTTTGCGCCGACACCGAGGACGAGCCCCTCGGCTCTGCTGTCTATTGCGGGAGAGGCAACGGCGTTGGCAAATCCCGTGATCGGAACCAGCGTTCCCGCGCCCGCGAGCTTGGCGATCTTGGGAAACCAGCCAAGACCCGTAAACAACACCGCAACGAATACCAACGTTATAGAGACGAGAGTCCCGGCATCGCTGTCCGCCATTTCAAAAAATCCCGTGTATATATGCCGTAGTGCCTCCGCTATCGTGCAAATAAGACCGCCTGCCCAAAAGGCGTTTATACAGTTCTTCAATATAGGAGACTTCCCCGCCCTCTTGTCCGAGAGCTTGGCGTAATTTTTTTTATCGAAATTCATATTTATAATCATTCCTTTCATAGCGATCACCGTAATGTGTAAGTCGTGTGTCAGCTCTCGCCGCTTTGCACCTCTTATTCTCATATCGGTGATATATACCGTATGTATAAAAATTTTCAAAAAAGGGTTTACAAGACCCGATAAATAGTATATAATTTTATTTAAGAAATGCAGCGCATAAATGATCAAGGAGGACGCTTAAATGTCAGACAAACAGATAGATTGGGAAGGATTCAGAACATCCGTAAACCGTGCGGCGGGAAAACTTGCCGTAAAAGCCGAGGAGCTTGAAAAGAAAGCAAAGGTAGGTCTGCATCGCAAAGCGGTAGAGGCGCGTCTTGCGGAGGAATACGAGAAGCTCGGCAGGCTTACTTACCATCGTTTGAACTCTGCCGACGCTGAGGATCAGAACGAGGGCGGTAGCCTGACCCGCAATATTGCACGATCGATGAAAAATATAGAAAAGCTTGAGAGCGAGTTGTCAAAGTATGCTTGCGAGGATGGCGAAGGAATGTAATGATTGACTGCCGTATATGATACGGCAGTCTTTTTTATACTTCTATTTTTCGGACAAGGTCACTTTGAAGCGTTCGCAGAGAACTTTCTTACCGCTTTATCGACCTTGGATGTCTCAGCGGCTTTTGTCTCATACCAGCCTCTTGTCTGCATATCCGTAAATATCTCGTTCTGCATCTCGTGCTCGTCATTCAGAATGTTGGAAAAGCAGTTCTTGAGAGCGGGAGTTTCACACTCATTCAAAAACGTGTTGTATACATCGGTCATATGCTTTTGTGAATTGAGCAGATCGAGGATCTGCGCTCTGTCGTCAAACTGTGCCTTTTCTACCGCACTTTCGGTAGTGATTACGGGACTTGCCATTTTAATACCTCGTTTAATTGTGATAGATTAAATTCCGAGCCTTACGCTCTTACTTGAGATTGCAATAAAGCTCATCATAATGTCTCTGATGGCGGAGTGCCATCTCCTCGTATTTATTTTTAAGTGCGGGATCCTGCGTTTTGCAGGCATATTCCTGATATTTTGCTACAAGATTATGCTCCATAGTAAGCATATCTTCAATAGCGGAAAGCTCTTTTTCTGTGATCTGTGCCATTTCGGTCTCCCTTTTTCTCTATAAAATAATAGTTTGATACTCGAATGTTATTAAAGGTATGCCTTCATTTTAGTAAGATTGTGTTCCTCAAATTTGATCATCTCGTCAGCAAGCCTCAAAGCCTTGGAATCGCAGTCGCTGTTTTCATATCTGTTTACAAGCTTTGTAAGATCGGTAATGCCCATATTTGAGCCCTTGATCACCATTTCTGCTATATGAGAGGATGTGGAATCCATCATTGTATTCATAGCCATACCTACCTTCGCTCCTGCTCTGGTTATGACGTTTTCCTCCTCGGGCTTGACTCCGTGCTCTTCAAGAAGGCTTGCCGCCTTTGAAGCATAGTCCTCATAGCCCGTAAGTTGAACGGTAAGATCCGAACGAAGCTCCTCGTCCTTGACCTTAGACATAATGTCTATGAGGCTCGTGCTTCCCATTCTCGCATTCTTGTAGATCCTGTCGAGCACTTCCTTTGTCGAATCCTTCACATCGTGCTCGAGCACAGACGTGCCGGACGACTTATATTCGTTTGTATTATCCATTTTGACCCTTCCTTTCGCAAGCTGCGGTCAGGTGTTTTTTGTGCATCCTTGAGCTGTAATAAAACAAAAAGATACACAAACATAGTATTGCTTGTGTATCTTTATTTTATTTGCGCCATTAAAGCTTATTTGAACGGCAATTTTCAGTTAGGACGGGAGATCTTTTGCATTCTTACATCTTTGCCCAAAAAAGCCATAATATTGTATTCGCCGAATATTCGGCTGGTAATTCTATCCCAATATCTCGATCGGAGATCACTTGACACAAGATTTGTGCTTATAACGGTAGGAAGTCCCGAGTTGAGTCTTACGTTTATAATATTGTAAAGGCGATTTGTCGTGAACTGATTGTTCACCTCTGTCCCGAGATCGTCTATTATCAGCAGCTCGCAGTTGAAATATTTCGAGGTATCCGCGCTTTCGACACCCGATGTACTGTTTCCGAAACGCTGATATTCAAAATCGGCAAGCATAGATGTTGCGGGCGAATACACGACGTCATATCCCTTTTCGACGACCTTCTTTGCTACCGCGACCGAAAGATGCGTCTTTCCGAGCCCCGTTCCGCCAACAAGCAAAAGATTTCCGGATCTCATATTAAATCCATCGGCGTAGCTGTATATCTTTTCGTAGACCGTCTTCATTCTCTCGTAATGCTCGGGCGAGGTTCTGTAATAGTCAAGTGAAAAGCTGTCAAAATTGCACTTTCCGATAAGAGAAGCTATCCCCGCCGATTCATAGCCCGCAAGGACGAGCGCTTCCTTCATACAGTCACACATCGTGTTATCTATAAAACCCGTGTCCCCGCATTTTGCACACTCATAGTGAGGCTCCGTATAGTCCGCGGGATATCCCGCATTTATAAGTAACGTGCGACGCTTTTGCAACATTTCGGTATTGCTTTTTCTTATGCTCTCGACCGCCTCGGCGATATTGCCTTTGCCACGCATAACAGCCGCCATTATAGTTGAGCTGAGATTGGACAGCTGCATATCGATCTTTGCTATCTCCGGAACTAGCATATGTATCTCATTTCTTCGTTCGTCCGCCTTTATCTCGGCGGCTCTGTACTTTGACCTGTATTCCTCGCTGATCCTTATGTAGTTTTGCTTGTTATATGACATATCAATCCCCTTCTAACCAATATGAGTTTAATCCTCGCCAAGGCTCCGGCGAAGCGCCGCCTCGAAGAATTCGTCGGTGTCAAAGCTGTTGCCGAGCTTGACCTTTGAGCTTCCCTTCGATTCGGACCTTGCCGCCTTTTCGGTCTCGTATGCCGTAATATCCTCTATCGTTCTGAAGCCGAGACTGTTCCACTTTTCGAGTATGGCGTTTGTATACGGCAATGACGGCTCTTTTATGGAATTTACCGTTATTTCATATGCGTGCTTGATCACGGGTATATCGTAATGGAACTCGGATGCCCATTTTGCGATAAACTGCATCTCTTTAGTGGTAAGTGCGCGATCTTTTATGCCGAACATTTTTCGTATCTTGCCTTCAAGAGAGGCGGCGAGCTCCTTTGCCGTAAGACGTGCTTCCAGCTCTTTGGCTGAGTCTATTCCTTCGTTATACATCTCATATGCGATCTTCTCCGCGTAATGTATCGACGGCTTACCTATCCTTCGGCAATAGCTGAGGAGCACGAGCAGATAATCGCTGTCTATACCGAGGTAATCAAGCAGGCTTATTATCGCTCTTACCTCGTGAGAGTTGAATACCTTTCCGAACGCATTTTGACATTCATCTATAATGCCCGGAAGGTCATTTCTGCCCTCAAGAACCGTGGCTATCTCCTCGGTGGTATATCGTGGCGGTGCGGCTTGAGGCTTTATGATCTTATGTTGCTCAAGCTTAACGGCTTCCGCAGTGTCATCTACGCCGCCTTCCGAGATTATTCCCGCCTCGGTCCAGAAGCACAGGGCGCTCTCTATATCCGCTTTTTTGCAATTGAACTCCTCTGCCAGCGCGGAGATATCAAGCTCGCCTCCGCCTTGCAAACACGGGTCGGATGCTATCTTCAAAAGCACCTGCAGATCCCTTTTTGTTGCCTTTCCCGTAAATGATACGACCGTCCCCGGAAGCACCAAGGCTCGGCTGTTGTAGTTGAATTTTATCTTCATAGTTCAGATCTATCCGTTTTCTTACAGTTTTATTTCATTCGCCGTCAAAATCATCGTACGACTCTATATTCTCGCTAGCAGGCTCTTCATTTCGTCTCGAGATCTCATAGCAAAGAGTCATCAGGGAATCTCCGAGATGTATCTCTTCGACCACGGTCCTTCCGTTATCTATCTTAAATTCCTTGCCCGTAAAATTCCAAATACCGGGGATACCGTATTCAACTATCTTCTCCGCCACGCCGTCAGCGTGCTCCTTCGGAAGCGTCAGTACGGCGATATCCACCTTGTTTCTTCGGCAAAAATCCCCCAACGTATCGATGTGCATTATTCGAACATCTCCCACGCTATGCCCTACGGTATCGGGTGCTATATCGAACATTCCGATGACATCCACGCCGCGCTTTTCAAACATAGGGTTTTTCACGAGCGCACGTCCGAGGTTTCCCGCTCCGATAACTATTGCGTGAAAACCGTTTCCGACGCCGAGCAGCTCGCAAATTTTTGCGTAAAGATAATTTACGTTGTAACCGTAGCCCTGCTGACCGAAGCCGCCGAAGCAATTAAGGTCCTGCCTTATTTGCGATGCCGTCACGTTCATAATACGTGAAAGCTCAGCCGAGCTGATACGATGCTTTCCCTGTCTTATCAGCGCTCTGAGATACCTGAAATACCTCGGCAAACGCCTTATGACCGCGCTCGACACGATCGGCTTCTCTGCATCACGATAATTTTCATTCGCTCCGTCAGCTATGCTGTCATTCCTCATCTCTGTCATCCTTTCAAAAGATCTGTATAAAAAATTTCTGCATTCCGAATATTATTCATAAGACCGTTGTCCGAGGCTTTTCCACAGACACGCAAAAAAACACGTCAATATTTTGTCTTTGGCAGACAACGTATCAAAAAAACACTTATTTCGGCAAAAAACGCCTTGTTTTCCTGTAATATTATCCGAAACTTTTCCCCATCACTTTTCCACAGGCTGTGCAAAACCTTGAGCATTTGAAGTGACATTCCCGTAAAATCGAATTATTATTCGCATGCACTTGCGTTAAGGTCGGTCCCGTCTGTCCTTCCGTTAAGATACTCATAATATCCCGCCGCGGCTATCATAGCGGCATTATCGCCGCAAAGCTTCATCGGAGGAACGTAAAAGCCCGTGCCCATACTCCGGCAAAGTTCAGAGAGCGCTTTTCGCAAATGCGAATTTGCCGCCACTCCTCCCGCAAGCACAAGCGCGTCGGCGCCCGTTCTTTCAAGTGCCTGAGCCGTCTTTTTGACGATCGCCTTTACGACCGCAGACGTATAAGAAGCGGCAACGTCCGCGGCATTTACCTCTTCACCCTTCTGCTGTATGCTGTTAATATAGTTCAGGGTAGCTGTTTTTATACCACTGAACGAAAAATTAAGATTATCTCCGAGAAGTGCCGGGGACGGAAGCTTTATCGCCTTCGAATCTCCTTCATATGCAAGCTTGTCCATAGCCGCACCGCCGGGGTACGGCATTCCTATAACGCGCCCGATCTTATCAAACGCCTCTCCTGCGGCATCATCTCCCGTTGCGCCGATCTCCTCGTATTCGGTAAAGCTCTTTACCCAATAAAACGAGGTATGTCCTCCCGAAACGACAAGTGCCGCAAACGGCGGCTTAAGTTCCGGGGTATCTATCAGTGCCGCCGAAACGTGACCGTGAACGTGATTGACCGCGACCAACGGGATATCATTGGCGTAAGCCAAAGATTTGGCAAAATTGACACCGACGAGCAACGCGCCGATAAGTCCCGGGAATGCGGTAACGGCGATAAGTTCGATATCCGCGAGTGTAACGCCCGCTGTTTCGAGTGCCTCGTAGGTTATGCGAGAGACTGCTTCGATGTGAGCTCTCCCCGCGATCTCGGGAACAACTCCGCCGTAGAGCCTGTGTATATCTATCTGAGAGGCAACTATATCGGAAAGTATGTGTCTCTTTCCGCTCGCCTCATCCATCTCAATTACTGCGGCAGAGGTCTCGTCGCATGAGCTTTCAATTCCAAGTATAAGCATTTTATTACATCTGTCCTTTGCGATAAAATTACATCTGTCCTTTGCGACAAAAAGTGTCAGTACCTTCAGAGAACCGCGCGATCATAACGAGCGCGTCCTCCGTGGGCTTTTTGTAAAATCTGCGACGCACACCGCAAGTGTTAAAGCCCGCTTTCTCATACACGTGTATTGCCGCGGCGTTCGATACCCTTACCTCAAGGGATGCCGAGATCGCTCCGCGCGCTTTCGCGCCATCCAATACCGAGCAAAGCACCTTATATGCGTAGCCGTTTGAGGTATGTTCCGGCAATGTGGCAACATTTATGATCTGCACCTCATCGAACACAAGGAGAGCGCTGCAGTAAGATACTACCGTACCGCCAATCTCGCAGAGCTTGACCGCAATCATTCGGTCGGAGAGCTGCGCCTTGATGATCTCAAGCGAGTCCGCCTCGGAAAAGCAAGCTTGATCTATCTCCCATAAGGCTTCCGCGTCGGCGGCGCTTGCGTCTCTTATCACGAGCTTTTCCGAAGCCGCGTCATCACTCATCATTGCCGTCATCGGTGTAAATATATTTATCAAAGAGTCCGTCGGCTACAACTATCCTTCCCTCGCTTCTGTTTGAAAGATACGCCTCTCCGTCCGAATTGCACCCGTACACAAGGCTGTAATAGATATCGGGACATTCTTCAAAGAGTATCTTCACTGCTATTACCTTTTCGGGAGTAGTCTGAAACCCTATCCCTCTCTCGCCGTTCTGATACACATCCTTTATCTTTGCGATCTCGTCGGCATCCGTGATCACAGCGAACTGAAAGGTGTACACGTCCTCGTAGCAGAGCTTCACCTCTTTTATAGTCATATCCGCAAAGCTCGGAAGTGTGATATCGGAGCTGTAATATACCGCATCGCTGTCGGGGTCACACAGCCACTTCTCGGGATCGAGATCCGAGATACTGCAAAAGGTTTTTCCGCTGAACCTTGCGTATTCCCCGGCATACGAGAACGGTTCAAAACACGCGGGGGCATCATAATAAGTAACGCCCGTTCTTTTATCAACGTATCCGCCTTTACCGTCGGCTTTGATCGTATGGAGCTTACTGCACGATGTCAGAAGCGAGCATATACAAAGCAACGCGAGCACGGCGCAAAGTATCGATCTTTTGGTTCTGTTTTTGAAATCCATATTAGGGTTATCCTTCCTTTTTTGATGACATCAGTATCCGAATTTTCCGCTGAGCGAGTCATCGTTTTCTATCCATTCCTTGACATCTATGACACGGTATTCGTCCTTGGTATCTCTGATGATAATAGTCGAGATAGCTGCATTTATTATGAGCCGCTTACACATCATACAACTGTTCATTCCGGGAACGAGTGTTCCGTCCGGATCCGTGCAGACCATATAGAGCGTCGCGCCGAGCATCTGATCTCGCGGTGCGGCAATTATGGCATTCGCCTCGGCATGAACCGAGCGGCAAAGCTCGTATCTTTCGCCTCTCGGAATATTTAGCTTCTCTCTGAAGCAATATCCGAGCTCATTACAGTTCTTTCTTCCTCTCGGCGCGCCGTTATACCCCGTTGAGATTATAACGTCGTTTTTGACAATGATAGCGCCGAAATGCCGCCGCAGGCAAGTGCATCTCTCTGCCACAGTCTGCGCGATATCAAGATAGTAGTTGATCTTAGACACTCTTTTCATAATTCAGTCTCCCGTGTTAAACCATTATTCAGATAAAAGCGTGCAAAGCATTAAAGTCCCTTTGCAAACTCCTTCAAGAATTCAGAGAACTCTCCGCCTATCTCGCCGTGACGAGCCGCCAAGGTAACATTTGCGCACATAAGTCCGAGCTTGGATCCGAGATCAAAGCGCGTACCCTCAAAATCAAGTGCGGTCATTCCCTCCCTGTGTGAAAGCTCTGCCATAGCATCCGTCAGCTGATATTCTCCGCCGGCGCCAACGCCGATAGAGTCGATTATATCGAATATATCGGGTGTAAGGAGCATTCTTCCGAGTATAGAAAAGTTTGAAAATATCTCCGCCTCGGTCTTGGGCTTTTCTATCATATCGTCAACAAAGTACTCATTATCGCTTCCGCTTATTGCATGGGTCTTGAGCGAGCAATATTTTTTAACAAGCTCGGTCGGGACTTCCTTTACGGCGCAGGATGCCCTGCCGTATTTTTCAAACGTATCCATAAGCTGACGGCAAACGGGGGTCTCCGACACGATCATATCGTCACCGTACATAACGATAAACGGCTCGTCGCCTATAAACTCACGCGCGCATTTCAGCGCATGCGCCGTGCCTTTAGTCTCTTTCTGACGAATGAAAAAAACATTTGCAAGATCGCAAACGCGGTGCATCTCCTCTATATCCTTCAAACGTCCGTTCTTTTCAAGCTTATATTCATATTCGGGAGAGTGATCAAAGTAATCCTCGATCATTCCCTTACCTCTTCCGGTTATTATAAGTATGTTATCTATTCCGCTGGCTGCGGCTTCCTCCACAAGATATGATATCGCGGGCTTGTCCACGATCGGAAGCACCTCCTTAGGAACGGCTCTTGCGATGGGCAGCATCCTAGTGCCGAGTCCTGCGGCAAGTATGACCGCCTTGCGTACTTTTTGGTTTTCTGTCAATCGTTTCATCAGAATATACCTCCGACATAAAATTTTGCATAACTGCTCAATTTAATATTATATCACTTATATATGAGTAAATCAAGAGAGTTCGATAAAATTTAACATTATGAAGCTTTCGCTCGGCTCGGTCGTACATCATTCATCGGCGCAAGTATTGACAAGCATCGAAAAATATGCTACAATTTTGGTATAGCACAGAAGGATTTAAAATTAGAATGGAAAAGAAAAGAATGTATGACAATCTGCTGTTCGATCTTGACGGAACACTGACCGATCCCGGCGAGGGCATCACAAATTCGGTAGCGTACGCGCTGAAAAAATGGGGCATCGAAGTCTCCGACCGATCCGAGCTTTACAAATTTATAGGTCCTCCGCTCGTCTGCTCGTTTATGCAATACTACGAATTCAGCCAAAGCGAAGCGGAACAGGCGGTCGTGTACTACCGTGAATATTTCAAGGATATCGGAATATTCGAAAATCAGGTATACGACGGCGTGACGGATATGCTTGAGAGCCTTCAAGCCGCGGGTAAAAAAATAATACTCGCCACATCAAAGCCCGAGGTGTTCGCCAAAAGGATCCTTGAGCATTTCGAGCTTGAGCCGTACTTCGACTGCGTGGCGGGCGCGACGCTTGACGGCACGATCAGTGAAAAAGCGGATGTTATCGCATACGCGCTCAAAAGCAGTAATATTACAGACAAGAGTCGCACGGTAATGATCGGCGACAGAAAGCACGACATAATAGGAGCTCGCGCCAACGGTCTCGATTCGATCGGAGTGCTGTACGGCTACGGAAGCCTTGAGGAGCTTCAGATGGCCGGGGCAACTTACACGGTGGCCGAGCCGGCGGAAATTTTAAGATCGGTCTGATCGTTCTCAATACAGATAGGGGGAAAAATGAAAGACGGTACATTTTACGAAAACAACAGGATCGGTGCAGAGGATCCAACATCGGAGACATACGGAATGGAATCTCTCACCGAGCTTTATAAAATAGGGCGCGGACCCTCGAGCTCTCACACGATGGGCCCCGAGCGCGCCTGCAAGATATTTATGGAACAGTATCCCGACGCGGATAAATACAGCGTCATTCTTTACGGTTCGCTTGCGAAGACGGGAAAGGGGCACGGAACCGACGAGGTAATACGAAAGACCTTTGCGCCGTATCCGTGCGAGGTCTCGTTTGACTACGAGAAGACCGACCTGCCCCACCCGAATACCATGGACATCACAGCATCCAAGGGAGAGTCGGTGCTTGCCCGCGCAAGGGTCATGAGTGTGGGAGGCGGAAGCATCACGTTTGAAGATCACGAGGCAGTAAAGCCGCCGAAGCTCTACAAAGAGCACACCTTCAGCGAAATAGCGGGATATTGCAAGCAACACTCGATCCATCTGTGGGAATACTGCATTGAAAGAGAGGGTCCCGATTTTCTCGCGTATATGAGAAAGGTATGGGAGGCTATGAAACGGGCAGTCCGCAACGGTCTTGAGGATGAGGGCATACTGCCGGGCGGTCTTGAGGTCAAAAAGAAGGCAAGATCCTTGTACGAAAATCAACATATCGACGAGAGCGCAGAGACGCGCGAGAACCGTATGGTATGTGCTTTCGCCTTTGCCGTCAGCGAACAGAACGCCTCGGGAGAACAGATAGTTACAGCTCCCACCTGCGGTGCGGCAGGTGTGCTTCCCGCGGTGCTTTATTACCAACAGCAAAAGAACAGATACAGTGACGAGCAAATAATAAATGCTCTCATCACCGCCGGTCTTATCGGAAATCTGATAAAAACAAACGCCTCGATCTCGGGTGCGGAATGCGGATGTCAGGCGGAGATAGGAAGCGCGTGTGCTATGGCGTCAGCAGCACTCGGAGAGCTCTTTATGCTCAGCATCGACAAGATAGAATACGCCGCCGAAATAGCCATCGAGCACCATTTGGGACTCACCTGCGACCCCATATGCGGACTTGTCCAGATCCCCTGCATAGAACGAAACGCCGTTGCGGCGATGCGCGCCATAAACGCAGTCAGCCTTGCAAGCTTTCTCTGGGATTCGCGCAAGATCTCCTTTGACAAGGTGGTCAAGACAATGAAGGAGACCGGTCACGACCTCTCGGTATCATATAAAGAAACTTCCGAGGCGGGGCTTGCAAAGATCAGGCTTTGAGCAAAAACGGCAAAAGCATATTTTATACGAGATACAAGGAGAAATGTCTAAAATGAAAAGCAAAAACAGAGTCCAACAATATTTTTACCAAAAAGATCTTTCCGTCGCGGAAATTATATCGCTGAGCTTAGCCGTTGTTTCATTACTTGCAGCAACATTCGTTAGGGGCGGTGGTCCCGTAGGTCTTCCGGCATTGGTGATCTGCATTGTTGCCTTTTGCGTTTTTCGTTCTTTGAAAGTTAAAGACAGCGAGATCGATGAAATGTTGAAAAAATTCTTTCGGATAACCAAATCAACTACACCGAAAACACGATCGAAGGTTATGATCTTAAAGATACCGTCGTAAAGAGAAGGATAAACGGAAAAATAATTTCACCCCGTTATTATATCACGGATATAGTATCCTCTCCCGAGGGCACCGTTTTGAATGTTTATGACATAGATCTCATCAACTCAACTGTGAATAAGAGAGCATACGATTTGGATCGTAACAAAAAAATCATTCTGACGGAAGAAACGGTAAAGACGCCCGCAGGGACTGTTCAAGCGTCTTACCTCAATATCGACGGCGAATGTTTGATCCCCGTTGCGCTCAATGATTACAGGTCGTCACAATTGGTACAAGAGATCTGCGATACGCACCGATAACGCAAAAAATATAATGCAATTTAAAGGAGAAAAGCTATGCAGATACTTTTGCCAAAGGATCTGACAGCGTATTGCAGAAAAAAGATCCTAAAAAGGCTGATTTCCTGTGCGATCTTGACCTCTGCGTTTGCGGTAATATTGATATTATACGGGAATGTTATCTTTCACACGGACAACACAGCATTTCAGACCTTGTGCTATATTATTTTTATGCTCATTCCGTTTGCGCTCACGGGGGTGCCCCACAAGCTGATAGACTCAACCTATTACGGAACGATAAAAAAGGTCGATATCGTTACGACCGTTGACAACGATTCTTCCGTCAAACCCACACGAGAAGGTTCATATCTGAAAAATACCGTTTATCTGAGCATCGAAACGCTGGACGGCAAGCTCATACGCAAAAAAGCATATAGCGGTAAGGTCGAGCTGCAACAAAACTTGAATACATATCACGAAGGTGATCTTGTTTTTCCACCTTTACGGGACAAATATCGTTATCGTCTTGCCGACTGCCGCCGACACCGCTATTCCTTGCGCCGTTTGCGGCTCCTCAAATAGATCCGATGACGGAAAATGCTGTAATTGCGGACATTCGCCGATCAAGATCATATAAATTTGCCGCCGAGAGCTTTCGTTTGATCGCTCTCGGCGGTTAAGTTTTTACATATTACATAATCACGATCAATCATCCGTTTCTCTTGAAAGCGGACAAAAGCCCTTTCTTCCGCAATGCGGGCATTTGAAAACGCGATCATCATTCATATGAAGAGAAAACGCCGTCTGCCACCACTTGGGATAAAATGTTCTGTTACATTTAGGACAGACATATTTTTTTGATGCAATATACTTTCCGGCTGCAAAGAACACAATTGCGAGAAATATGAATATCGGAACAGCAATTCCCCACCACGGGACATCATATTGCCGATCGAACCAATTTACCTGACAGGATACCAAAGAAAGAGCAAGAACGATCACAAGTAAAAATAAAAAACATGATTTTTGCATAATTTGCCTCTCCATTTCCATAACAACTTTTGATACACATATATCCATCATTTAAGTTATATCATCCACTTGCTGTTGTGTCAATATTAAAAATAAAAATATATTTTGAACGATAAAATATCATACAACAAGCATACCAATCGTTTACCAATTATTGCCCTTAACATTTTTGGATAATATTCGCCTTTACCACCAATAATAACATTGTAAATCACAAACAAAAGTGAAATTTCGTGGAAAGGTCAGCTTCGGATCAAAATTTGAAGCTGAAGGTATATATA
>CAYYND010000039.1:0-16398 GCA_964472845.1 uncultured Lachnospiraceae bacterium
TAGAGCAGGGGACTGAAAATCCCCGTGTCGTTGGTTCGATTCCGACCGGAGGCACATTTTAATATGCGGATTTAGCTCATTTGGTAGAGCGCGACCTTGCCAAGGTCGAGGTGGCGGGTTCGAGCCCCGTAATCCGCTTATAGAGAACGTTCGGTTTTCACCGAGCGTTTTTTGTTTCGCCGAACAAATGTCTTTTTGAGACAGATAAAAAGATCTTAGCGCAAAATAAGAATATAGCTTTCTGAAGGTCTGAGTGTAACGAGATCAAAAAAATCGAATGGTATAACAAGAGGCTTATCGTAGTATAAAAACCACGGTAAGCCTTTTGCGTTTTTTGATTTAATTAAATAGATCGTTGATCTTAAAGATCTCTTGCGGCAACGAACGGTATACCCGTGCCGCAAATGTCGGCGATCACTACATCCCCCACATGGACGGGAGCCTTCAGCTCAACACCGTCAAGTAACTTCATAGCCTCAAATATCAATCCCTTTGGAATGGGCTCGAGAGTCTTAACGGGGCAACGCGCGTAAAGTCCGCCCGTGACCTTTACCGTTGAGGTAATTACTCTTCTCGGATCAACAAGTTCTTCTTTGCCGTATTCCGCGCCCTTATCGCAGGCGTTTCCGGTGACTTTATATCCGTTTTCCTCATCCACCTTGAGGTGACAGCCTTTAGGACACATAATGCAGATAAGCTCTTTCATTCTTGTACTCACCTTTCTGTTCTTTCATATATAAGTAACGATGCTTGTATAAGTAACGATGCTTGCCTTGATCTTGCCGTCATTCCGCGTCAAGAACCGAGATCTCGAGCTTGGCACTTGCTTTGCCGAGAAGCACCTTCGGTATCGATATTTTTTCCATTTCACCCGGAGCCATACTCTCACGCTTGAATTCGGCGATCTTGTTGCCTTCGGATGAGACTCTGATGACGGATCTGCCTCTGACCTTGTTTGTCCTGAAGAATATATCGACAGCCTTGTCTACATTGTCGGGACGGATCTTCTGCGGAACCGTATAGTTTACACCGGGCTGAGTCGTCACTTCGATGACCTTTCCTCCAACTCGCTCTCCGCGCGCGTACCGAGCTGCAGCCGCGCCCGCACGAATACTTTCACCCGTAACGAAGTCAACGAGATCGTGAACGTGAACTACGTTTCCGCAAGCAAATATTCCCTCAACGGATGTCATCATATTTTCGTAAACTACCGCGCCGTTCGTGCGTCGGTCGAGCACGATGCCAGCTTTCTTTGAGAGCTCATTCTCGGGCAGCAGACCGACGGAAAGGAGTACGGTGTCACA
This sequence comes from uncultured Lachnospiraceae bacterium, assembly GCA_964472845.1. Lineage (GTDB taxonomy): Bacteria > Bacillota > Clostridia > Oscillospirales > CAG-272 > HGM12650. The sequence continues at coordinate 1,305 of CAYYND010000039.1, forward strand.
TTCTATTTCGATCTCGGTTCCCGGGATCGGCGTGTAACCGTCGACCTTACTGATGACGACCTTCTCGACCCTTTCCTTACCTATGATGTTTGTAATAGTGTGCGAAAGGTAGAGCGGAATGTCGTAGTCCTCAAGACACTGAACTATATTTCTGTTAAGTCCGTTGGAATACGGGCAGAGCTCAACAACGGCAAGCACCTTTGCACCCTCGAGAGTCATACGTCTTGCCATAATAAGTCCTATATCGCCCGATCCGAGGATCACCACGCGCTTTCCGGGCATATAGCCTTCCATATTCACGTATCTTTGCGCCGTGCCTGCGGTAAGTATACCCGCCGAACGGTCGCCGGGTATTGCGATAGCACCTCTTGTGCGCTCGCGGCATCCCATACAGAGCACAACGGCACCTGCTTTGATCGTAAGATAGCCGTCCTTGGCGTTTACACAGTGTACCTCACGGTCGCTCGTGATATCTATTACCATCGTGTCAACAAGCACATCCGTATGAGTACTCTTTACCATATCCGCAAATCTGCCTGCATATTCGGGTCCTGTCAACTGCTCTTTGAAGTAGTGAAGTCCGAAGCCGTTATGTACACACTGATTGAGGATGCCGCCGACTTCTCGGTCTCTTTCGATAACGAGAACGCTTTCGGCGCCGTTCTGACAAGCCGAGTAAGCCGCCGCAAGTCCCGCGGGACCGCCGCCGACGATAACGACATCATATGTTCTATCGTATTTTTTTACTGCGTTTTCCATTATTTTGCCTCCTTCGTGCGTCCTGTAAGAATGAAAGTGCCGTCCTCATCCATAAGGATGTCTATCGGAGATACGCCGAGCTCGCGCGCAAGTATCTCGTGAACTCTCGGACCGCAGAAGCCGCCCTGACAGCGTCCCATTCCCGCGTTGCAACGTCTCTTTATGGCGTCGACCGAGCGGGGAACGATGGGACGGTGGATAGCCTCAACTATCTCTCCCTCGGTCACCGTCTCGCAACGGCATATTATACGTCCGTAAAGAGGATCTTTTTCTATGAGTCGGCGTCTTTCTTCCTCATTCATCCTGCGGAACCTGACCACCTTGCGGCTGTCTATGTAATCATCCTTTTTGCAGAGCTCAAGTCCCGAGCCCTCGAGAAGCTTCAATGCTTCGAGTGCGATCGCGGGAGCGGCGGAAAGTCCCGGGGATTTGATGCCCGCGAGCGAGATAAAGCCGCGGCAACATTCAAGCTCTTTTATGTAGAATTCATCGAACTGCGTGTTCGGACGAACGCCTGCGTATTCGTGTATTATCTCACGGAAGTTTATTGACGGAACCGAGCGTATGCCGAGATCCTTCAGCATCGGAAGCGTTTCCGTATCGGTAGCGACGCTGTCCGGGCTGTCCACGACGTAAGCATCGGGACCTACGATGAGATTTCCGTGTATCGTGGGAGAAACGAGGACGCCCTTTCCGTTTTTGTTGGGGCAACAGAAAACGACGGAATTTACGCGTGCGACCTCTGCTTTGTCAAGAACAAAATACTGCCCGCACAGATACTGAGGTACGAGGGTGTTGTCGCCTACCATAGCATTTATCTCGGGTGCCGAGCATCCTGCGGCGTTCACAACATATCTTGCTTCGAAGCTGCCCTTGTCGGTCGTTACCTTGAAGATGTCGCCGACCTTTTCGATAGAAGTAACTTTGTTGTTGAGATGGAGCTCCGCTCCGTTCTCGACTGCGACCTCAGCCATAGCTATGGCATACCCCCACGGGTCAACGATGGCGGAGTCCTTTGTGTAAAGCGCGCCGACGATGCCGCCGGAGAGGTTGGGCTCAAGCTCTCTTACCTCATCACCTGTAAGTATCTCGACGTTTACACCGTTCGCAATACCCTGATCATAGAGCCTTTTTACCGTAAGCATCTCCTGATCGCTGAAAGCGACTACAAGAGAGGGGATCTCACGGCGTTCGACATCAAGCTTTTCGCAGATCTCTTTGGCGAGTTTTATCCCTTCGGTATTCAAACGCGCCATTTGCGTGCCGGGCTTTGGGTCGAAGCCTGCGTGAAGGATGGCGCTGTTTGCCTTTGTTGCGCCGTTGGCAACATCGTTGTATCTCTCGATAATTCCTACCGACAGACGGTATTTTGAAAGCTCGTAGGCCGTGGCTGAACCGATTATGCCGCAACCCACTATCAAAACGTCATACATTCTTTTTTCTCCTTACATTACATTGTGTTTTTGATAAGGTTATCCCACTTCATATTTTATCATATTTCGGCATTTTCGTCAAGTGAGAATGAGTCGTCGCGGACGTGCAATAATTGATTTTTTGTAGCCGCAAAAGTAAATATTTCTTGATAATCGTTATTCTTTTGACACTTAACGAGATATTGTTAATATGGGGCTTGAAATCGCTGCGAAAGTGTGGTAAAATACTGTACGTAAAAATAAAGATCGAATAAAGGCGGTATAACGGTTACATATGGAAAAGACAGACAACATAAAAACGGTTATCAGAAATATGACCTTCGACGAGGAAAGAGCACTCTACAATCTGACCGACGGAAGGCTTGAGGAATGTACGTTTGCGGGGCCTGCCGACGGAGAGTCGGCACTTAAAGAGGCTCGACGGATAGAACTTTACGATTGCAATTTTTCTTTGCGCTATCCTCTTTGGCATACCGAGGATTTTTCACTTGAAAAATGCAAAATGGACGAGCTGACACGTGCTGCCATTTGGTATTCGCACCGAGGCACAATCAAAGGCTCGACGCTCGGAGGAATAAAGGTGCTTCGCGAATGTTCGGATATCGAGCTTGACGATGTGACGGCAGTCTCGCCCGAGATCGCTTGGAGATGCTCGGGACTCAGACTCAGCGGATGTGACGTAACGGGAGAATATGCGTTTTTTGAATGTAAGGACACCTCTCTTTCCGATACCAAGCTTCACGGCAAGTATTCGTTTCAGTATACCGAGGGACTTAAGATAGACAAATGCGAGCTAAGAACTAAGGATGCGTTTTGGCACGCAAAAAATGTTACGGTGACCGACAGTATCGTTGAGGGCGAGTATCTCGGTTGGTATTCCGAGGGACTTACACTTATCAACTGCCGTATTTCGGGCACTCAGCCGCTCTGCTATTGCAAAGATCTGACGCTTGTCAACTGCACTATGGAAAACACGGATCTCTCGTTTGAGTATTCCGATGTTGATGCTACGGTTTGCGGGAACATCGTCTCGGTCAAAAATCCACGTTCGGGTAGGATCGTTGCGGACAGCATAGGTGATATCGTGCTCGAGGGCGCGGTCATAGATACCTCTTGTGAGATAGTAACGAAAGACAAATAAGGTACGCATTGCGGGATAAAATTATTTGAATAAAGAAAGACGGGTTGTCTCGCGTTGGTGAAACAGCCCATTTTTCGTAAGATCTTTATTCCGCGTAGTATTTTTCTATTATCACACGTATATCCGATGACGATATTTCTCGCACGGTCCCGTCAGCGTCAACATAATATATAGCGTTATCGGTCACGACCTCGGTGTAAGTTCCTCCGCTCCTGACCTCTTTTACCGTGCTCGGTGAAAAAAAGCCGACGGTATAGGCTCCGAGTGAACGGGGGGGGACGGTTTCCGAGCTTGCGCAGAAGGAAGCGTCTTCAAAGTCGGTAAGAGATATGGTAAGCGCATATCCGTCAAAGCTCTCGCAAACGCCTGTCAGCGTGTCGGGCGCGAGATATTTCAGCTCGTAGGCGCGCTTCGCGCTCTCCTCTCCCTCATTCGGCGCAAAGATCCTTATGTCGGCTTTTATATCCTCGCCCGTGCCTTTGCGTATCACTCTGACCGAGAGGAAAAGCTCTCCGCGAAGTGACGAAAGCCAATCGGACGGCTCCTCTATGCAAGATACCGCAAAAAGAGCGGAAAGGACAAGAATTGCGCACAAACCCAGCACTTTCATATGTAATGTGGAAAAATATTTTTCTTTTGCCGCGAGATTTACGGTTTTCATCTTAAAAGCGCTCCCTTTTTAAATTGGTCAAAAAACCTTTTCAAAAAATTATATGAAAAGATATTCTTTTCAATAACTATTTTCTTGAATTCCTCGTGATATAATGCTATACTATAATAGGAGGGTCGTAAAATATGACAGAAAAAAGCAGTAATGTGCTCGGCGTCGGACGCAGATCCGATTTGGCGACCGTTACAGTCGACACACGGGCGCTTGCCGACAACTTTCTCAAGATAAGAAAATTCATCGCCTCGTCGTCCTCGGATGCCCGTCCGATGGCGGTGGTCAAGGCGAACGCATACGGTCACGGCGCGGATATATGTGTTCCCGTGCTGAGCGAATGCGGGTGTGATCTTTTTGCCGTTGCAACGCTTGACGAGGCACTTAAGGTCGAGCGCGCCTTGCGCGGAAAAAAGGCGGATATACTTATCTTCCAAAGCACTCCTCCCGAGCTTGCTTCCGTCTTGTGTGAGCACGGATTTTTGCAATCGGTCTTTTCCGAGAATTATGCAAGAGCATTGAACTCTGTGATCGGAGAAGGGTGGACGCTTCCGATACATATAAAGCTCAATACGGGAATGAATCGAATGGGATTTGACTCAAAAGATCCCGAAGCGGCCGCCGAAAGGGTCTTCGGCGTGCTTTCCGAATGCGAGGGGCTGAGCGTAAGGGGGATATTTTCTCATCTTTACGCGCCCGAAAGCGAGACAACATCTAAAAAACAGCTCGGACTTTTCCGTAAGGTGTGCGACGGGCTCGTCGCACGCGGTGTGTCGGTCGGTATGAGGCACCTTGCGGCAAGCGGCGGCATATTTGCATCATCTGAATACTATTTTGATGCCGTACGTCCCGGGATATGCCTTTACGGGTACGGTGCTCCGAGCAGTGTGGGGCTTGTTCCCGTGATGAAGCTTTGCGGCAGGGTCACAGAAGTGCGCTCTGTCGTGGCGGGCGAAAATGTAGGTTACGGCGAGCGCAAGATCGAGAGCGGCGGGACGCTTCTGACCGTTTCGGGCGGTTACGCGGACGGTATTATGCGTGCTTTTTCGGGAGCGCACGTTACGGTAAAAGCCGCGGGCGGTGACGTGAGTGCACGTATATTCGGCAGAGTATGTATGGATTGCTTTATGGCTCTTGTCGATGAGAGTGAGAGCGATCGTTGCATCAGAGTAGGGGACGAGGTAGAGCTCTTCGGCAAGGAGCGGGATCTTTCGGCACTTGCGGATCACGCGGGCACTATTGAATATGAATGTCTTACGTCGGCGGCGATGGCACGCGGCGGCAGATATGTGATATAAAATAAATGAGTTTAGAGGGCGGATGTTAAAATGATGTTAAAAACGGCGATCGGCTGTTCGGATATGGGCGAAAATACAAATATGAATAAGACCTCGGTGATAAAGGTCAGACTTTTTGTACTGTTTATGCTTGTTGCGACACTTGCGTGTCTTTTGTGCTCATGCGGAGAGAGCGTAGCCAAGACCAAGATAGACTCGGTCACGGTCTCGCCGAGTGAAAAGGACGGCGTATATGCGACACTGACCGTAAAGGCTCTGATTTCGGACGATTTCAGAGAGTCGCACAAGGGCGAGAATATATATCTTTTCGAGATACCCGCGCATATGTCTGCAACTTCGCTAAGATCTCTTGACGGTCTTTCTCCGACCGCGGAGAAGAAGCTTCGCGGCGGGAGCGTCACGTTCTCGGTCGTGATAGATGACGCATCCGACATATCTATTGCATCTTCATACCTTATAGCACATAAAGGCGACGACGGTGCTTATATTCCGCTTACCACGGGAACTTACGTCAGCGATCCGGAAGCACTTTCCGGTAGTAACGATGAAAAGAACGCAAAGAAGGACAGCGAAGAGAAGCTGAATGATACGCACATAAAGGGCTTTGACCTTTCTTCGGTTGGAGAGCTTTGCGAACTAAAAAAGCTCGGCGCGGACTGTGTTCTCGCGGAGGCTGATATTGCAAAGCTTTTTGCTCAGACTGCGGTCGGCACCGAGTTATCGACCGACGGAGATGCGGATACATATACGGTCGAGACCGAAACGGGGACGGTATATTTGGATCGGGAAAATATTATCAAGCTTGAGGGAACCGTGACGGCACTCAGAACATCGGGCTTAAAGGTCTACCTCCGACTTGCACTGAAGAGCGATCCCTCGGATGCTCCGAGCAGCGTCTCCTGTATGTATTATTCGACTTCCGAAGAAAGTGTGTCGGATGACTCATCGGAGGACGGCGGCGCGGGGAATGAAAGCCCCTCTGGTTACGCTGTAAATCTCTGTACGGCTCGCTCCGCGGATATGATGTTTGCGCTTTTTTCGAGATTAGCGGAGTCGGGACTTTGCGAAGATCTGATAATCGGCGATGCTCTTAACGATACGGGGGCTCTCGGGACGAGCTATGCCTTTGGTGCCGAAACAGAGGGATATGTTAAGAACTGTGAAGCGCTTGTCAGAATGGCGTATATATGCGCACGTCGCGTTTGCGCTGACTCCAATATCTATATTTCTCTCGGAAGCAGCTTTGAGGATACCGAGGATGACGGAAGTATCTCATCAAGACGTTTTATCTCCCTGTTTGATACGTTTGCCGAGGCAGGCGGAGACTTTCGCTGGAATACAGCACTCAGAGCCGAGCTGTGCTTGCTTGAAAATGAAAGCGTTCCCGACGCAAGCGCAAGGGAGCTCGCGTCAAGATATGTTCCGCTGACGGATCTTTCGGATATCATTCATTTTCTCTCCTCAAGCACGTATAAATACGCCGCAACCGAGGAGAGGAGCGTCATAATAGACCGCGCGGAGATAACGAGCGTCTATGACGGAAGCGAGGCAAGGCAGAACATCGCCGCGGCATACGCACTGTCGTATATCAATGCGATCAGCCGAGGCGTAGATGCGATCATATATTCCGGAGACGTTTCGTCGAACAGATATCTCTATAATACATTTCTGCATATCGACAGCCCCGATTCCTGCCACGAGGGGGGTGTACTTTCATTTATTCCCGATCGGCTTGGTACGGAATTTTCTACTCTCTATACGAAATATAACGGCTCGGAATTTCAAAAGAAATATACGGTTGGCAAGCTCTTTTCATTCAATAATGAGAAAAAGCGAAACGTCTTTTCCGTAGTATGTGATTTTGAGGACGGATCGGAGGGCATACTCTCGGCACTTCATCTCTCGGCAAATACGGGTATCTGCAATACCGTAACGCACGAGCCGACAGATACCGAAGCATCCGCGGGGAGCTCGGATAAAACGCACAATCTCATCTCGGCGTATGTTGATATAGGCGCGGATATTCCCGCCGAGCTGAGAGGGGTAAGGCTGTCTCCCATAGACCCGAGACTGTTTTCCGGCAGAGAGGCTATGTCGTTTGTGCTTGAAACCGACGCGGGAGCCTCCGAAGGATGTAAGCTGGTGATCGTTTTGTCGCAGGGAGAACTGCGATATATTGCCGAGACCGTTATCGCCGACAGATCTTACGGAAGCGTAAGCTTTGATATTTCCGAATTTGCAGTTAATATGAAGAGAAAGGGCGACATCAGCGCGGAGCTATACGTTCTTCCCGTTGCGGATGCCGAGCGTCAGAACCCGGTAAAGATATATCTTGATGAGGTGTACACCGTTGATGAGAAGGGACTTTTTGAGGGCAATGTCGCATTTGCGATCACCGTTGTCGTCTTGATACTTATAATTGCGGTGCTGTTTATCGAGATAATACGTCAAGCCGCAAGGAGAGCAAGATACAGACGCAACGATCAACGCATCGGAAGGAGATGATAGGGGATGAAAAGCACGCGATCTTTGTATGAGAAAAGAAAATCGGATTATACTTACAGGACTGACGGAGGCGGCAGGGTCGTGCTTCAGTGCAGCCCGCATATGCACTATCATCTTGAACTCGTTTATATGACAAAGGGAAGCGTTAAAGCGTTTGTCGATTACGAGGAGTATGAGATAAATGAGGGGGATATATTCCTTGTGTTCCCGAACAAGGTGCACAGATTTATATCAAGGAACAGAAAGAAAGGTCCCGACGGGATAGTCGAGGGGTGCGAACAGTATATGCTTTTCATAGTCAATCCCGATCTTATGCCCGAGCTTACCAAGCAGATACAGGGAATGACCCCCGAGAATCCGTTGCTGCATCCGAACACAGACGAGCTTTACGGAACACTGTCTCTTCTTGCAAGGTTTTCCGATCCCTCGCGCGATGACGAGCCTGGGGTAGACCTTGTGAGGCGCGGATATCTTTTGGCGTTTTTTTCAAACCTTTTGAGTCAGATGAATACCTACCGTCCGAAGACGGCGGAAAGTCCGGCTATGCAGTTGATCGTGGATTACTGCGCCGCAAACTATCAAAGAGAGCTTTCGCTCGATGTGCTCGAAAAGGAGCTTCACATAAGCAAGTATTATATATCGCATCTGTTCGGTAACAGAATGAATATGCATTTTAACGAGTATATAAACTCCTTGCGTATCTCCGAGGCGTGCAGATATCTGAGGGGATCGGACAAGAGCATCGGCGAGATCGGCGAGCTTGTCGGATTCGGAACTCAAAGGACCTTTAACCGAGCCTTTTCCAAGCAAATGGGCGTTACTCCCGGAGAGTATCGCAAGAATAAATCAAGGAGCTTCAGTGCTTCTATGCCGATGTAAAAAGTGCGCGGCAGAAAAATAAATCAATTTCGGGAGATCAAGGATCGATATGTCAAATTCCATAAAAAAATTCAAGCGAGGCATCACACACGCAGGTATATTTCATTCCGATGATATAGTCAGTACGGCATTTTTGCTTTTGCTTAACCCGGATCTTGAAATAGTGCGTGTTACGGATATGAAGGAAGTTAAGATCGATGAGGACGATATAGTTTACGACATCGGACTCGGAAGGTTCGATCATCATCAACCGGGGCGCAGGATGGCGACTTTCGATATACCGTACAGCGCCTTCGGCTTGCTTTGGGATGAGTACGGCAGGGAACTGTTGGAGGAGCAGGGCTTCTACGAGATAGAGGCGGCGCACAAGCTTTTTGCCGAGACCATCGCAAGATCCATCGACATAGGAGACAACAAGGGATATAAAAATGTCAAGGGATTTTATGAAAATCTGCTCATCTGCCGTTTTACACCTATGTGGTATGAGCTTCCCGACGGCAATACGCCCGATGATCTTGCCGAGATCGAGAGGGTATATTCGAGACAGTTCTGGAGCGCGGTCGATTTTGCAACGCTTCTTTTCGACAATTGGATGAGAGATCTGTGGCTCAAGGTCGAGGCGGCACCCGGGGAAAAACGCATTTTCGACGAGGCGCTGGCGGGACTTAACAAGGGTGTGTTGGAGCTTCCGAGATATATTCCGTGGAGACAGCATCTTGACCCCACGATGGATATAAAGCTCGTTATCGTTCCGCACGAGAGAGGCGGCTACGCCATAACCTCGGTGGATCCGACCGTACTGAAGCTTCGTAATGATCCCCATCTTACATTCGTTCATCCCTCGGGATTTATGGCGACGGCACCTACTCTCGAGGATGCACGCGCGGCGGCGTATGCAATAGTAAAATAAGGATTAATATAACTTTTTGCCAATTTCGAGGTCCGGAGTTTGTGCATAATAACGATTTAGGCCGGGCTTGATCCTAAAAGCAGAAAAACCTCTTGACAAATACGCAAAAAAACGATAAAATAACCGTATTATATATTTAAAGACTGCGAAGGGAAAGAATTCGCGCAGCACGGAGCTTTGAGTGATCCTCGGATCGCTCGGAGACACAAGAGAGCTGTCGTTTGGTGCAAGACAGAGTGCGAGGCGATGTTGATGTCATCCCGGAGTCGCCGACCGAAAGGCTTAGCCCGGTAGGCTCGGACGGGTTCTCCCGTTACAGAGAGGCTTGTTATAGGACAAGGCATAAGTGGGCGGATCTTATTCGCCAATCAGAGTGGTACGGCGGAGTAAATCTTCGTCTCTTTTGCGTAATGTATGTCACATTTGCGCGAAGGAGACTTTTTTGTATTCGGATATTAAATATATTAAAATTTAAGACGTCTGCGGAACGGATCAAAAATGCGGAATAAATAAAAATGAGAGGAACGGTGTAAATGAAACTGACAGGTGCGGAAATAGTAGTCAATACTCTTATCGAACAGGGAGTTACCGATGTGTTCGGGTATCCCGGCGGACAGGTGCTCAACATTTACGATGCACTTTACAAATACAGTGACAAAATAAATCATATACTTGCGGCGCACGAACAGGGGGCGGCGCACGCGGCAGACGGATACTCGAGAGTTACGGGAAAGGTCGGAGTCGTTATCGCTACATCGGGTCCCGGCGCGACAAATCTCGTTACGGGAATTGCAACGGCTATGCTCGATTCCGTCCCTATGGTGGCTATCACGGGTAACGTGCCTTGCTCTCTGATAGGCAAAGACAGCTTTCAGGAGATAGATATTACGGGCATCACGCTTCCGATAACAAAGCATAATTTCTTCGTTAACGATATATCCGAGCTTGCGGATTCGATAAGAACCGCGTTTAAGATCGCAAAGTCCGGCAGACCCGGTCCGGTACTTGTGGATATTCCGAAGGATATACAGATAGCCGAATACGATTTCGAGCCGATCGGAATCGTGGAAAAGTTCCCCGTGCCGAAGGCGGAGGTGTCGGAGATAGACGAGGCTGTTCGACTTATAAATGAGTCCGAACGTCCCTATATCTACATAGGCGGCGGCGCGATAGGCGCGGGCTTGAGTGAAGAGATACTCGAACTTGCAGAAAGGATCGACGGGTATATCGGCTGTACATTTATGGGCATATCTGCCGTTCCCAACGACGTGTCTGCATTCGGCGGCGAGAACACAAGGGCAAACGAGAGATTTCTCGGTATGCAGGGTATGCACGGAAGATATGCTTCATCAATGGCTCAGAAGGATGCAGATCTTATATTGGCGGTCGGCGTAAGATTCAGTGACCGCGCAACGGGAAACGTTTCAAAATACGCTAAGAACGCAAAGATAATCCAGCTCGATCCCGATAACACGGAGATAAATAAAAACGTCAATGTGACTCTCGGCATAGTTGCCGATATCGCGGACGCTTTCAAACGAATTTTGGCGGCGGTCGAAAAGGGCGACAGACCCGAATGGCGCGACACGGTCGGAAAATATAAGGCGGAGGAGCTGCGCCTTGAAAATGAGCTCGAGGCGGTTGCGGGAGCTGCACTTACACCGAAAAAAGTGTTCGATACGGTAAATGAATTAAAGCCTCCGAGAACAGTGATCGCTACCGATGTGGGACAGCATCAGATGTGGACGGCTCAGTACGCACGATTCGATACGGTAAGACGCTTTGTTTCGAGCGGAGGGCTCGGCACTATGGGATTCGGACTCGGTGCGGCGATCGGTGCGTGTGTAGGTTCGGGAGATACCACGGTGCTCGTCACGGGAGACGGAAGCTTCGGTATGAACCTTAACGAGCTGTCAACGGCGGTATCCTTCAATGTTCCCGTCATTATAATAGTTGTAAACAACGGAGTTCTCGGAATGGTGCGGCAGTGGCAGACGCTGTTTTACGGCAAGCGTTACTCAAGCACGGTGCTCGGCAGACAGACGGATTTCGTGAAGCTTGCCGATGCGTTTGGCGCTGTCGGAATGCGAGCCTCGACTCCGGAGGAATTTTCGGCGGCATTTGCAAAAGCTTTGACCTTAAAACGTCCCGTGGTTATTGATACTTTGATCGATAAGGATGAATTCGTCCTGCCTATGCTTCCTCCGGGCGGCTCAATTGACGATATCATCGTCAGCAAATGAGGTGAAACAAAATGACTGATAAGAAGAAAAACAAATTCATATTGGCTGTCTACGTTGACAACCGCTTCGGTGTGCTTACACGTGTTACAAGTATGTTCACACGCCGCGGATTTAACATAGATGCGCTTACGGTCGGCGAGACCGAGTCACCGCAGTATTCGAGAATAACAATATGTATGAGCGGAGACGGCTATTCGCGCGATCAGCTCATAAATCAGATACGCAAGCTCTACAACGTAAAAAAGGTCGAGTTGCTTGAGGACGACGATTCAATAAGACGAGAGCTTATGCTCATCAAGGTAAGGAACACCTCGGCAACGAGAGGTGACGTTATGGCGGCGGTCGAGGTGTACCGCGCCAAGGTCATAGATTATACTACCGAGATCATATGCGCGGAGGTCACGGGCGATCCGTCTAAGATCGATGCTTTCATTCAGGTAATGGAGCCGTTCGGTATCATCGAGATGTGCAGAACGGGCGTCGTAGCACTTGAAAGAGGAGACAAGACCCTTCTCGGTAAATAAAGAACGGTCGATATAAAATATAAATATCAACATAAATATCAAAAATCAGGAATACAAAAAAACAAAAAGCACAGGAGAATGAATATTATGGCAAACATTTATTATCAGCAGGATTGCGATCTTAACAAATTGAACGGAAAGACCGTTGCTGTAATCGGCTACGGCTCGCAAGGACACGCTCACGCGCTCAACCTCAAGGATTCGGGCGTTGACGTTATCGTCGGACTCTACAAGGGCAGCAAGAGCTGGGCAAAGGCAGAGGCTCAGGGACTCAGAGTTATGACCGCCGCCGATGCCGCAAAAAACGCGGATATCATTATGATACTCATCAACGACGAAAAGCAGGCAAAGCTCTATAAAGAGAGCATCGAAGAACATCTTACCGAGGGTAAGACGCTTGCCTTTGCTCACGGCTTTAATATACATTTCGGATGTATCAAGCCCCCGAAAAATGTAAATGTCATTATGATAGCTCCGAAGGGACCGGGTCATACGGTACGCAGTGAGTATCTTGCGGGCAAGGGAGTGCCCTGTCTTATCGCGGTCGAGCAGGACGCTACGGGCGACGCGCTCGAGATAGGACTTGCCTATGCGCTCGGTATAGGCGGTGCAAGAGCCGGGGTGCTTGAGACCACCTTCCGCACCGAGACCGAGACCGACCTTTTCGGTGAACAGGCGGTTCTTTGCGGCGGCGTTTGCGCGCTTATGCAGGCGGGCTTTGAGACTCTCGTTGAGGCGGGATACGATCCGAGAAACGCATATTTTGAGTGTATCCACGAAATGAAACTCATCGTTGACCTCATTTACCAGAGCGGATTTGAGGGAATGAGATATTCCATCTCCAACACGGCGGAGTACGGCGACTATATCACGGGTCCCAAGATAATCACAGAGGATACCAAAAAGGCTATGAAGCAGATCCTTTCCAATATTCAGGACGGCAGCTTTGCAAAGGAATTCCTCCTCGATATGTCAGACGCAGGCGCACAGGTGCACTTCAACGCTATGCGTAAAAAGGCAGCAGAGCATCCGTCCGAGATAGTGGGCAAGGATATCCGTAAGCTTTACAGCTGGAGCGATGAGGACAAGCTCATCAACAACTAAAAATTAAACGTTAAATATCAGATAAAATTCGCATCGAGGAATCGAAAATGATAAAAGATAAAATTGTAGACGGAGCTCACAACGCTCCGCATCGCTCGCTGTATCACGCGCTCGGACTTACCGAAGAGGAGATGTCAAGACCTCTCATAGGAATAGTCAGCTCTTACAACGAGATAGTTCCGGGACATATGAACCTTGATAAGATCGCGGATGCAGTCAAACTCGGCGTTGCTATGGCGGGCGGAACGCCTATAATGTTCCCTGCGATAACTGTCTGTGACGGAATTGCTATGGGGCACGTCGGAATGAAATATTCGCTCGTTACCCGTGACCTTATTGCCGATTCTACCGAGGCTATGGTTATGGCACACGGCTTTGACGGGCTCGTTATGATCCCGAACTGCGACAAAAACGTGCCGGGGCTCCTTATGGCGGCGGCAAGACTCAACATTCCTACCGTGTTTGTCAGCGGAGGTCCTATGCTTGCGGGCAGCGTGGACGGAAAAAAACGCAGTCTTTCGAGTATGTTTGAGGCGGTCGGAGCGTATAAGGCGGGCAAGCTTGACGAATGCGGACTTACCGAATTTGAGCGTAAGGTCTGCCCGACCTGCGGCTCGTGCTCGGGTATGTATACGGCGAACTCCATGAACTGTCTTACTGAGGTGCTCGGAATGGGACTCCGCGGAAACGGTACTATCCCTGCGGTATATTCCGCAAGGATCGAGCTTGCAAAGCACGCCGGTATGCAGGTGATGGAGCTTGTGAGAAAAAATATCCGTCCTCGCGATATTATGACGAAAGCCGCTATCACCAACGCCGTTACGGCGGATATGGCTCTTGGGTGCTCAACAAACAGTATGCTCCATCTTCCCGCTATCGCAAATGAATGCGGCATCGAATTTGACCTTGATGCGGTAAATGCCATCAGTGAACGCACTCCGAATCTGTGCCATCTTGCTCCTGCGGGTCCGACCTATATGGAAGATCTTAATGAGGCGGGCGGCGTTTACGCAGTGCTGAAAGAGCTTCAGAAGCTTGATCTGATCGACACATCAGTCCTTACGTGTACGGGAAGAACGCTCGGTGAAAACATAGCGGATGCCGTAAACAGAGACGAGGATGTGATCCGAACAGTTGACGATCCTTACAGTAAAACGGGTGGTATCGCTGTGCTTAAAGGAAATCTGGCACCGGACGGATGCGTAGTCAAGCGCAGTGCCGTCGCTTCGGAGATGCTCGTTCATGAAGGACCCGCAAGGGTGTTTGAAAGTGAGGAAGAGGCCATTGAGGCGATATACGGTGGAAAGATAGTCAAGGGAGACGTTGTGGTCATCCGTTACGAGGGACCCGCTGGCGGCCCCGGAATGAGAGAGATGCTCTCGCCCACCTCGGCTATTGCAGGTATGGGACTTGACAAGGATGTGGCTCTGATAACCGACGGAAGATTTTCCGGTGCAACGAGAGGCGCATCGATAGGTCACGTTTCTCCCGAGGCGGTAAGCGGCGGTCTTATTGCGTACGTTAAGGACGGAGACATCATTTCAATCAATATACACTAATATAATATCGAGCTTAAGGTCTCCGACGCTGATATCGCCGAGCGAAAGATAACTATGCCGATAATTAAAAATGTAATA
>CAYYND010000040.1:0-15566 GCA_964472845.1 uncultured Lachnospiraceae bacterium
ATGATACCTTACGCAATGAGGGCGAGGGTATGTGCTTCGTCTTCTGCAATGATATGCGTTACAAATACGCACTCATGGCAGAACTCCGCAAAGGCGAAGGCTTTGAGGACCGATATCAATGGTAAGGAAAGAGGTGAACCAATGAACTATTTTGATATGAACGGCAACCAGATCAAGGCAGGTATGGATATCCGCATGGCAGACGGCAGCTTCGAGCGAGTCTATGAAACCACCGACGCCTATGGAAATCCCGACCTTGGTATCAACGCATCCAACGAGGAATATCTCGAAAGACATCCCTATGCCAGCCGAGAGTATTACTCCCTCTGCAATTTCGACATGAGCGAGGTTGAGATCGTCGATCAGATGGAACTGCCCGGAATGTCCATGGGTGGGATGTGAGAAAGCATATGGTAAATAGGAAAGAAACCAATCTCGACGGTGTCAAGGCAATGGCACGAACACTGCTTTACACCGACATCAACAAAACTGCCTATTCGCCCATAGTTGTTCAGCATCCCTTCACCAACACAGGTTTCACTATGGTGATGAGAAACGGCGAACCGCAATGCACTGACATTACCGCAGACAGCAATGCTCTGCATGAATGGCGCAAGATGGTTTGTCAGCAGATCGATTCCTCCAAGAGCGCGTTTGAAATCTAACATCAAACTGGAGGTCGGCTATGAACAGCAAAGAGTATTATAAATTACCATCAAACATCCGTGGATTGCGTAAAGCCTTTGGTGAAAGCATAACCGATTTGGCTTTGGCAATTGGTGTCGGAAACACAGCAGTTTCCAACTATGAACTTGGTGATAGAATTCCCGATAGGGATGTGCTGAAGCGTATTGCTAAACATTATCATATAACCGAGGACGAACTGGTACATGGTGATTATAGCAACATGAAACCAATGTATAATGACACCATGCTTGATCAACAGTATAACATCAACATGATGGAGAAAATGCTACCCGGTATTTGTAGTCCGAGGGCATTGGAAAATAATAATTTCAAGCAAGCATACTTATTGGACGAAAAGATCTTCAACTGCATTATAAATCAAAACTACGATCTTTCAGATGAGGATATGGAAAAATGCTTCGAATATTATTTCGCAGCTATTGACGAAAAAGTAATAGAAGCATCTGCAAACCTCCTGCGACAAATATTTCTCGTTGGTATGATTACCTGCTGGATGAATCCAAAATTTATGGATGCATTTGATGGCATCAAAGAGTCGCCGAAAAAACTGGTACAGGCTATGTATCTTACTTCGTATGACGATGAAGCAGACAGCGAATGGTTACAGCAACGTGAAGAATTTTTAGAAGAATATGAGCTTCATATTGTTCTCAACATTTATCGTCTCAAGCATTCGGCAGAGTATGCGGATTTGGGTGATTTTTATATGGCATTAAGATACATATTCGGAATGGTACGTAACGGTAACAGCCCTGAATTAAATAGTGCCATTGGATATCAGATGATGTCAGAATTTTCAATGCTCGGTAATATATATGCCGATAAATTCTCGACAAAATAAAAAAGTCCACACAGCGTGGACGACAGAAAGCAAAATCTCTGTTATACTATGATTGACAATAAACAATCACGATTGCGGAGGTATTGCAAATGGTAATCTACAAAACAAACGAATGGTCTGGCTATGGCAAGCAGAACTATTATTGGAATGAATATCGCCTTGAAGGTGGAACGGTAGTAAAATACAAGTGCCACCGTCAGAAGATATTCGACGGCCGCGAAAGCGAGTGGAACGAAGACGAAACAGTCGTTGAATCTTGGGCTATCGATGATCCCAGCATGCCCGACTGGTTGAAAGAACACTTGAATTAAGGAGGTCGCAGTGATGTTAGTTCTCGGAGTAAATAAGATCTTGAAGTGGTGTCAAGTATTTTCCAACGGACGAAGATACACCTGCCCGACAAAAGAAATCAACGGAGAGCTGTGCTTCGTTTTTAAGAAAGCGTGGCATCCGGTAGCCAAGTACATATCTGAACATGCTGAGGAGCTTGTTCAGGAAGGTGGGAAGGTCTTTTCAAGGCCGTTTAGAAAATGACACGGATGGGGTAACCACTTTCGAACCACTTCAAAAAAGAGTCGAAAACTGCCTCTTACATAGGTTTCGTTGCAAGCATAGAGGTGAAAAACCGGTAGATAGCGGTAATTACACCCCTCATCATCGCCAAGGGATACCTATATCCTGTGAAAAACGTATCGGCATCTAAATCATATTATCAGATGAACGGAACACGCCGTCATCTAAATCGTAGTTATGGGACAAAAGGTGCTGAGTCATTTGCTTGCTTTTAAGCTTTTGGCTCAGCATCATTTTTATTACGTTACACTGCCAAAGTTGTTGCAAATTGCAAATCCTTTTTCGGTTGACAACGGCGACAAAATGTGATATACTATCTTACAAGTTTACAAACAGATAAAGAGCGTTTATGCTTTAAAGGAGCTTATTATGGAATACACAACATCTCTTCCGAGCAAGATCGATACGGGTCTTTGGGATAACACGGGGCATATTCAGGGCATAGCCCTTGATATAAAAAAAGGATACATATATTATTCCTACACGACGGTATTTGTAAAAGCCGATCTCACGGGCAAGGTCATTGGCACGGTAAAGGGGCTTACGGGGCATCTCGGATGTATATCCTTCAATGAGGATGACGGCAGAGTCTACGGATCCAATGAATATAAGCACGACTCAATAGGCACCGGTATTATGAAGCGTACGGGAATGACTCTCGCGGACGAGGATGCCTTCTACATCACGATATTCGACGTCGATAAGATCGACCGCCTCGATATGGATGCCGAAAAGGATGGAGTTATGACCGCGGTTTACCTTCCGGAGGTGGTTGCGGATTATTCGGCGGTCAATGCCGACGGCACCGAGCATCATTACGGCTGCTCGGGCGTTGACGGTACAGCGATAGGCCCCGTTCCCGGAGCGGGCAAGGACAGCAAGAAGTATCTTTTTATCGCTTACGGAATATACGGCACGACCGAGCGCACCGACTCGGAAAATCAGATCATCCTTCAGTTTGACTGCGAGAAGCTCAAGGAAACGTCAAAGCCGCTCTCTCAGGGCGAGCCGCATCACTGCGGACTCTATTCCGAAAAAAGATACTATCTTTACACGGGTAACACCACCTGGGGAATACAGAACTTGGAATATGATGCCTTCACGGGCGATTATTTTCTGTCTGTCTATAAAGGAAAGAAGCCCGAATATCCCAATTATCCTATGTATGTGATCGACGGCTCTGCGGCTCCCACCTTCGGCGAGCTTTACGGAAGAGACGGCGAGATGGGCTTTAGACTTGCGCTCAAAAAGATAGGCAAGGAACACGACAGCGGAATATACGGATTGGAATTTCCATACGGACAGACGGGACTTTTCTCGGTCGGAGACGGACGCTTCTATGTTTCGCACGACTCAAAGATAAAGAAAGAGGACGGAGGAAGACTCTTTACCTCAATCGTGACTCTTTACAAATTTGACGGAGAAAACTTCACCGAGGTCTGTTGACACTTAAAATCGATCGATTTGAATTTTTTAAAAGGAGATTTTAGATCGTCATATGATTTTTAAAATTTCTACTGCAAACTCAAAGCTTAAAAGGCTTGCGGCACTCTTGATATGTATATTGACCGTTGCCGTTATGCTTTCCGGATGCAAATTCGATATTGCCGATCTGTTCGGCAAGGGCAGTGAAGGCAACTCGGAGCTTCCCCCGGAGCCGACTCAACAAGATACCGAGCCTTCGGATCCGACCAAGAGCGATTCCGTGACGGATAAGGCACCGACGGAGGGATCCACGGTATCCGAGGAACCGACCGAGGAATCGACCGAGACGCCCACCGAGGCGCCCACGGAAAAACCGACGGAGAAGCCAAC
Organism: uncultured Lachnospiraceae bacterium; assembly: GCA_964472845.1. Taxonomy (GTDB): domain Bacteria; phylum Bacillota; class Clostridia; order Oscillospirales; family CAG-272; genus HGM12650. The sequence goes on from CAYYND010000040.1 coordinate 3,938, forward strand.
CGAGAAACTCACGGAAAAGCCTACCGAGCCGCCTACGACCAAAAAGGACAACGTAAGCGAGCCGAGCATAGTGGATACTTCTAAGCTGAAGTATACATACGACGAAATGGTAAAAGATCTTGTAGAGCTCAAGGAGGCGTACCCTAAACTCTTCAATTACCGTTCAATAGGCACGACGGCTGACGGTCGTTCGATATACGTTGCAATACTCGGAAGCGGATCGGCAAAAAAGCAGATCGTTGCGGAGGCGGGTACGCACGGACGCGAATATTTGAATCCTATGTCGGTTATGGCTACGCTTGAATATTATCTTAAAAATTATGAGAGCGGCTCGTACAACGGCAAAAAGATCAAGGATATTCTGAAGGATACGGATCTTTACGTAATTCCGATGCTAAACCCCGACGGTATCACGATAAGTCAACTCGGCGTTGACGCGCTGAATAAGCCCGAGATACGCGAAGGCGTAAAGAAGATCTACGAGGCTCAAAAGGCGGCGGGGAACATAAAGATGTCGTTTGAAATGTATCAGCACTATTGGAAGGCAAACGCGCTCGGCGTTGATATCAACCGCAACTTCGATACGACGGCGGCAGGGGCCAGCGGAACGAATTCTATAATAGATTCACCTCATAATGAGAAATATGCGGGCGCTTACCCCGGATCCGAGGCGGAGACTCAAGCTTACGTGAAGCTCGTGGAAAGCCTTTCAAATCCCGTGGCTTGCATAAGCCTTCATTCGCAGGGCGAGATAATCTATTGGGACTGCGGACAGGACGGCACAGGCAGGATCGAAGCCAAGGCACTTGCCGACGCACTCAAGGGTGTGACGGGATATTCCCTGATAATGTACAATTCCTTTACGGCGGCGACCGCAGATTGGTGTATGCTGATAAAGGGGATCCCATCGGTAACGCTTGAATGCGGAAAGGGCTACTGCCCGCTTCCATACGATCAGCTTGACAAGATATACACCGCTTGCCGCGATGTGTTTCTTTGTGCGGCACTTATTTACTAAACAAACAATTCGATGCGAATAAAACAAAACGAGCTGTTGCCGAAACGCAACAGTTCGTTTTTTAGTATGTGTGCGGATGGTACCGATCGGCTTAAAAATCAGAAAAAGGTAGCCATCGATAAGCTCGGATCGGTATGTCGGTTATCTTCCGGATCCTATTCTTCCTCTTCCGAGTACGCTCCGATGCCTTCCATTTTGTCGCTCGGCTTGAAGCCGTCGATCTCACCGCGCTGGATCGCGCCGAAAATACGATAGCGCAGTCCCTTATGTTCTCGGTCAAGTGTAGAGATAAGTTGTTTCATATCCTCACGCCGTGTGTTTCCGTCGGCGGGGCAGGGGGATTTTATAACGGGAAGCTCTGCCTTGGATGCAAAATATCTTATGTCCTTTTCGGGCATATAAATGAGCGGTCTTATCAGGGTTATCCCCGTGTTTGAAAGGTATGTCACGGGGCGAAAGCATCCGAGTCTGCCCTCAAAGAAAAGATTGAGCATAAACGTTTCGACAACATCGTCGAAGTGATGCCCGAAGGCGACCTTGTTGCATCCCAACGCCACCGCCTCGGAATGTACTGCACCGCGTCGCATCTTGGCACAAAGCGAGCAGGGGTTGGACTCCTTGCGAACATTGAAGATTATCTCGGCAATGTCAGTCTTAACTATATGATATTCCACTTCGAGCTCGTCGCAAAGCTTTTGTATCGGCGAAAGATCCATTCCCTCAAAGCCCATATCTATTGTCAGCGCGCAGATATCAAATTTTTTCGGATAAAAGCGGCGCAGACCTGCAAGCGCGTAAAGCAGCGTGAGAGAATCCTTTCCTCCCGATATTCCTATGGCTATTTTGTCGCCATCCTCTATCATTTCATAATCGTCTACGGCTCGGCGCGTAAAGCTGAGTACCCTTTTCAGTTCCTTCATTTTTTATTCTGACTCCTTTCGGATGCTTGTATCTTGGTTATGTGCTCAAATGAGCAGGTGTCGTACACCGTCTGTGCCGCCCCTGCCATTCTTCGAGCTCCGAGTTTTCCGACCTCATCCGTGTTGTCGTATATGATCAAAGGCTCCGTTATTCTGAGCGACGGTCGCCCGCCTTTGCGCGCCTCGACGAGTACCATAGACGGTTCGCTTTCGCGATCGGAATGAATAAAAGTCATAAGCTTTGGTTCAAGTGCGTTTTGTCGCAGAGCGCAAACAAGATCTATGAGCCTGTCGGGACGGTATACGCAGTAAAACGAGCCTCCGAATTTAAGCAGACGCTTTGCCGCCGCGGCAAAATCGTATATATCTCCGCATACCTCGTGGCGTGCGATGTATTTTTCGTCGTGCTCGTTGCGCTTGCCGGCGGTAGTTTTCATATACGGCGGATTGCTTATCACCATATCACATTCGCCGCCGAGATCGGAAGGACCCGCGTCGCGTATATCTTTGGCGATCACAAAGAGCTTGTCCTCGGCGCGGTTCAGCGCGGCGTTCCTTTTTATCAGCTCGGCAAATGTCTGCTGTACCTCGTATGCGTACACGGTCGCAGCCTTTTCTTTGGCAAGCAGAAGAAGCGCGGCGACGCCCGTTCCGCTTCCGAGCTCGCAAACGATGGCGCGAGGACTTTTTTTGACGTATGCCGAAAGCATATATGCGTCCGTTCCGAATACGAGTCCGTTCTTGTTTTGTATGAGACTCAATTTCTCGTTTATCTCGTCTATGCGCTCGGTCTCGGGGTCGAATATTCCGTCGTATTTTTCAGCATAGGGTGATCTTGACATTTATTTTTTCTCCTTGCAGCAGAGTAACAGATCTTAATAAATAAAGAACAAGGGTCGAAGCACTGATCTTGAGTGCCCCGACCCCTTCTATGTAAGCCGAACGCTTACAAAAGATGTGCCGATTATTCAGCCTTGGGAGCTCCAACGGGGCAAGTGCCCTCGCATGTTCCGCAGTCGATACATTCGTCAGCCTTGATAACGTACTTGCCGTCAGCCTCAACGATTGCACCTACGGGGCATTCATCAGCACAAGCACCGCATCCGATGCACTCATCAGCGTTTATTTTGTATGCCATAGTAATATACCTCCAATTTATTTGTTGCAATATATATTGTATCATATATTGGGATTATTTCAAGTCCTTTTTGTCAAAAAAACTTAAAAAAATTTCAGAAAAATATGTTATTTTTAGACTTTTACTCGGGTCTTTTGTTATTTCTGTCAGAATTTTGACGATTTTGCCCGGATCCCTTGTGCTTTGACTGCCTCGGCTTCTGGCTTTGACCTCCGTTTGATCTCTGCGCCTCTTTGCCCGACTGATCCTTGCTGCCGTTCTGAGGCTTGCCCTGGCTTCCCTCGGCGGGCTTTTGCAAGTTTTGACGGTTTCCACCGTTGCCGGATCTGTGTTGCTTGTGGTGGCGAGAATTGTGCGGCTTGGCGTCGCCCTTTTGCTCACCCGAAGCGGGCTGGGCACTCTTTGCTTCGACGTTTTTCTGTTGAGCTTTCACATTTTGATCGGACTGCGCATTTTCTTTTCTGTCGGCACCGTTATGTCCGCCTTGGCGGTTGCCTCTGCGTTTGCGATTGTTGTTGCCTTGCTTTTTCTTTGCATCGTCGCCTTGAGCGTTCTTTTGAGCGTCCGGATCATTTTCTCCGACGAAAGGCTCCGCTTGTGCTGTGACGGATCCGTTCGCGAACATATCCTCGTGCGGTGCGATCTTGGTTTGGGGAGCAGAGGGGCGGTGCTGTGCCGCCTGAGCCTTTTGCACTCTTTCTGTCTGAGCGATCGAGGCTGACGCAACACTGCTCCTTGCTCTTTCAAGTGCTGCCAGATATTCGGGATCCTTGGGATCGGTCAGCACGACACTGTCTCTGTGGAAGAATGCCACGGGCGTGTCGCACTTTTCGGTCATTCTGACCTTTACCATCTCGGCAAGCGGATTGATCTCTATTACGGTTCCGAAGCCGTTCTCCGTCTTGACTATTGAATCCGTGGGAGGTGTTTTGCTGATCTCCTCCTCGTATGTGTCGTTTTCATATCGCAGACAGCACATAAGTCTGCCGCAACAGCCCGATATCTTTGACGGATTTAATGACATTACCTGTGATTTGGCCATTTTTATCGAGACCTGTACGAAGTCGGAGAGAAATGACGAGCAACAGAGCGGTCTGCCGCAAGCACCTAAGCCGCCCATAATGCGTGCCTCATCTCGTATGCCGATCTGACGAAGCTCTATTCTTGTATGGAAGATAGACGCAAGATCCTTTACCAACTCGCGGAAGTCTACTCTGCCTTCCGATGAAAAGTAGAAGAGCAGTTTGGAACGGTCAAAGGTGTATTGGATATCGATGAGCTTCATCGGAAGCCCGTGCGCGTTCACACGTTCAATGAAGATCTTTTCGGCTTCCTTTTCGGTTTCTTCGTTCTCTCGACTGACCTTAAGATCTTCCTCGGTCGCGATCCTGAGGATCGAACGCATGGGCTTTAACGGCTCAAGCTTCTGATCATCAATAAATTTGTTGGGAACGAAGACGGTTCCGATCTCAGTGCCTCTTGCGGTGTCAACTATGACATTGTCGCCGCTCTTGGTGTGGATTATCTTGGAATTGATCCTTCCGTGATCGTCGGGTATATAGGGGAGAAAATAATACACCTTTCCCGCGGCGCGAAATCTTACGCCCACGATCTCAGTCTTGCCCTCGGTGTTCTCTGTGCTCGCGCGGCTTTCGTCGTCGTATACGGGAATGTCCGCGTAATTCGGACATTCGATCTCGAGTTTTTCGCTCTCGTTGATGCTCGGGAGCTTGCTCTTCCAGAAGAACTCGGTCTTGGGGCGCGTTTGAGTCTCGCTTGCGGTGATCGCGGCAATGTCCGCTTCAAGCGCACTTATACGAAGGTCTTCCGGGGTATCCGTATGCTTTAAATGCGGTGATGTTCCGCGATGTGGACGCTTACCACCGTGCTTTTGATGATTTTTCTTTATTTCTTTGTCGTTCATCTGTATTATACCATTCCTTTCCTTATCGGACCCGTGTTATCGATCAGAATATGTCGTTCACGAGCTTAAGTAAGGTCAATTTTATATTTGTGTTTTTAACGGTCACGGCTATGCGCGTTTCTTCGCAAAGCTCAATATATCTTATGAGATTTGCTACGCTGAAACTCATAGCAAGCTCCGAGGCAGAGTCCGGATCTGTGTAGTAGCATAGCCTTACGTCGTCTGAGCGACGGAGAAGCAAGAGGTCTCTTTGTGCCGTTATCACGCTTGAGAGCAGCTTGCCCGTGTTATCACGACTTTTGAAAAACGGGCTTTCAAACATAGACAGGAGCCTTGCGATGCCGTCAGCTGCGCGTAACGCCTCGATGAATTCGTCTGAAAGCGAGCGCAACTCCGTAAGCTCTTCCTTTTGGGCAGGATCCAGCAGCTTTGCCGCAAGCCCTATGCTTCCCGAAGCACTTACGATTATCTCGGAAAGAGCTCTCGGGTCTCGACTTTCGAGCTCCGCGGCAATTTTTATGTTATTGGTTAGATATTTGCGTACCGTTCCGTCGTCAAGACGCTTGATCCTGAATATCGGCGCACGGCTTCGTACGGTCTCAAGAAGTCCGCGGGAGTTTTCAGTAAGAAGAATGAATACAACGTATTCGGGTGGCTCTTCAAGCGTAAGAAGGAGCGCGTTCTGCGCCTCTGCCGTCATGAGCTCTGCGTTTCTGATTATTATGACCCTTTTTTTCATTTCGTTGGGCGAAAAGCAGATTTTTTCTCTCATCTCGCGTATCTGCTCTTTTGAGATAGAACTTTTCCCATCTTTGCAACATATGACCGAGACATCGGGAGTGATCTCTCCGAGTATCTTTCGGCAAGCGTTGCAGGCACCGCAGGGAAGCACGGCGTCAGATTCACCGCCGTGCTCGCAGGAGATGGCGGCGGCAACATTAAGCGCAAAGGTGTATTTTCCCGTTCCGAACGGGCCATCTATGATATACGCGTGCGCGAGAGTGCCAAGCCTTATATTGCTGCAAAATCTGTCGCACAGCTCACGGTTGCCTATAACGGCAGGCATATTCTTTTGCGGCTCGCGGTTTGTATTGTAGCTTTGCAGAGCACTCACCGTCCTTTTTCATTAAACATCATTTACTATCCCAATTTTATATTATAGCAGAAATCTTTAAATATGTCAAGAAAAAAGTTTTGTAATAACACGGTAAAAGCGGCTGATTTTAACGCGAGCTTTTCTTTGAAGCTTTCTATCCGCCTCCTGCAGCCTTGTAATTTTATATTGACGGCGGGATGATTATATGTTATAATAAACCCACGATATGCTTGACAATGAAAACCGCTGGCGCGGCGTCAAGCACGAGAGAAGGGTCTATTGCAGCATAATCCTTGTGCGAACGCCGACAAAAGTCGGCTTTGTGCTATAATGGCAGCAGCAAAATATCAAAAAACGGGCGGTAAGATCATGGATAACGAGAGCACATTTGAAAGTTCACATACAGAAGTTGCACGTGTCTTGATCTGCCCCGATTCTTTTAAGGGAAGCATTTCGTCTGCGGACGCAGGTCGAGCAATGGCAAGAGGCATATCGCAGGTCTTTCCCGATGCGGAACTTGTTTGCGTATCAATAGCTGACGGTGGGGAGGGAACACTTGACGCACTTGTTCCCGCCGAGAACAGAATAGAAATATACGTAAGCGACCCTGTCGGCAAAAGGATAAAGTCGGAATACGGCTGCCTTGTCGACGAAATCGGCACACGTACGGCAGTGATCGAAAGCGCGAGAGCGGCAGGCTTGACCTTGCTTTCGGAGAACGAGAGGGATCCGAGGCTGACTTCGACATACGGGGTCGGTGAAATGATAAAAGATGCACTTGACAGAGGCTTTGAACGTATTTTGCTTACGGTCGGAGGCAGTGCCACGAATGATTGCGGTTGCGGAATGGCGGCAGCGCTCGGCGCGAGATTTTACGGCGCGGACGGAGAGTGCTTTGTGCCCGCAGGAGGAAGCCTTTCAGAGATCAAAAAAATAGACGTGTCGGATTTTGATCGTAGGCTGAGTGATGTTAAGATACATATCGCCTGCGACGTAAAAAATCCACTGACGGGTAAACACGGATCAAGCGCGGTCTATGCCCCTCAAAAAGGCGCCGACAGCTCGGCGGTTGCTGAGCTTGAGCGCGGAATGGTGCACTGCGCCGCGATCATATCGAAAATGTGCGGCAGAGATGTTTCCGTGATCCCCGGCGCGGGGGCGGCAGGCGGAATTGGAGTGCCGCTGATAGCCTTCTGCGGCGCGCGGATGATATCCGGAATCGATGCGGTGCTTGACGCCGTGGGCTTTGACGGCTTAATGATAGGGTGTGACGCCGTGATCACGGGAGAGGGAAGGATCGACGCTCAGAGTCTTTGCGGGAAAGCCGTAAGCGGCATCGCGCGAAGAGCCAAGGCGCGAGGCGTACCGACTTATGTGATCTGCGGTTCCGTGGGAGACGGAATAGATCCCGAAGGCGATCTCGTAAAGAACCTGGGTATCAAAGGTATAGCTTCCATATCAGACGAAAGCTATTCGTGCTTGAACAGCACGAACAGCGCAAATAGCACAAAAGGCGTGACGATCGAATACTCTATGACACACGCAGCAGAGCTTATCGAGCACACAGCGAAAAGACTCGCTTTGCGCATGGCAACAAATTGATAGATAATACATAAAAGTTAAAAGTTGAGATCAAACTTAGAACAGAGAGGTTCATTTAATGAAAATACTTATCGCTTATTATTCAAAATCCGGGACGACAAGGACGTGCGCCGAACTGCTCGGCAGAGAACTGTCAAACCATAAAGCCGAGCTTGCGGATCTTTCGTTATCCTTTCCCGACCCTGCGGAATTTGATGCGATAGTCGTCGGTTCGTCGGTCAGAATGGGCAAGCTCGGCAAGCCTTTTGTGAAATTTGTGTCCGAGAGCGGCAATGCTCTTGCGAGCAAGCCTCACGGCTTTTTTGTCTGCGGAGCCGATTCCGATTCCTATTCGGAGTACATTCGAAAGGCGGTAGACGGGTCTCTTGTCGATTCGGCGTTTGAGATCTCGTATTTTGGCGGCGAGCTTCGCCCCGAAAAGCATAAAGGGCTTGAGAAGATAATGGTAAAAATTATGAGAGATTCTTACACCGACTCTTCCGATACCAACGATTCGGAAAGCGCGTCAGCTCTGCCTACCATATCTGAGCCGACGATCGCCCAATTTGCGGATAAACTTAAAAAATCAATGCTCGATCGAGCCTGAAATTGGTGTTTTTTTCAACAAAATTGTGAGATCTGCACAATTCTTGCGCAGATTACCCCTGTAATTTTTGTGCGCCACGTTTTGGCATTTATCTTGACAAAAACAAAATAATATGGTATCATATATGGGTCGGTTAGGTGCCGATGTCAATTTAATATTATTATGATCCATTAGCTCAGTAGGTAGAGCACATGACTTTTAATCATGGTGTCCGGAGTTCGACTCTCCGATGGATCATAATTTTTTTGTTTGTAGCGAAAAAAATCCCAAACGAGATTCTGACAAACTTTCTTGGCGCATTGTAACAGTTAAATTTTTACCGTCGGGACTCCTCATCTGCCGCCGCGCTATGCCCGGGAAGTTAGATTGCAAACTGCGGAGTTCTCCACGCGAGACGAATAATACAAAGAAGGTGCACATCTGCGATGTACACCTTCTTTGTATGAAGCAGCGCTTACCAAATCCGAACCGCTACCGTTAATAAAATCGACCAACTGATCGAGCATAATGGTAACGGGTTGACTACGGTAGTTAAACGAGATAATAAGTTTATCATCAAAAAGAACGATGGATTGCAGAAAACTGTCAAAAAGTCGTTGGCGTTGCTGGGGCATTGACAGATCCATACTACGGAACTTATCAAAGATATACCATATTTGATCCTCGGTAACAAGTCGGGAATCCAACTGTTCGCGGCAAATATCGCCCTTGATGCGTTCTTCCTCTGCCTCCAGCTCTTCAAGTCGCGTTTTGGTTGAACGGGTACATACGCCCATTTCGATGGCTTTAAGAATATTATCTATGGAGGTGCGAACATCCTCTAATTGACTTTCCAACACAGGAATCATCGTGTTTTCTGCCTTTTGAAGTTCCATAATTCTGTCTGCGATTTTTTGAAGATCCTCGTCACTCATCAATATCTTCATCGTCAACTGTAAAGCGATTTCTTCAATCCATTCCTTTCGGACAGTTTTCTTATCGCAAACGTGTTTCTTTGCTCCTGCACATTTATAATAGCGATAGATATTTCCGTTGCTTTTCTGACCGCTTTCGCCAATCATCATAGCAAGACAATTCCCACAGAAAAGCTTTGTTGTAAGCAAATAATCCTCTTTTGCTTTCTTCCGCGCAGGTGCGTGTTTGTTGCTTTCCATAAGAGCAACCGCACGATTGAAAATATCCTCGGGAACAATGGCGGGTACACCGCCGGGTGTGACGAAATCTTTGTAGCGATACTCACCAATATAGTTGCGGTTCTTCAGCATATGATGAAGGCTGTTCTTGTTAAACTCGTTTCCTTTAGCAGTTCTCAATCCTCGCGCGTTGAGGTCTTTTATGATAGCGGTAATGGTTTCTCCGCTTGTGTAACGCTTGAATATCTCTAAAACGATAACCAATTCAAACAAAAGAATCGAGACTACCGTTAATTATAACTTGGATATGTTCACACCGATGCGCGACCACCCGTTCCAAGTGCGCGATGATAATGATATGCAGCAGTTGATGGAGAGCATTAGAGAATATGGAGTGATCGTGCCGATCCTTGTACGCCCCAATCCCATTGAAGGCGGTGCAAGGTATGAGATTGTGTCGGGACACCGCCGTTTTGAAGCCTGCAAGCGACTCGGCATTGAAGATATTGAGCTTGTTTAAAAAATTATATTATGCAGGTTTGTGGTTGCTTAGTAACAAGCTCGCCATGTCAGGCGGGGATTCATTAACAGTTGATCTCCCTATAAAGGTTCCCGACTATGAATATGAGGTTCTTGCTCGAAGTTTCTTGCCATATATTCTTGAATATTTCAGTAAAGAAGAAAACGTAAAAGACTTCGAAGAATGGAAAGCTAAGCGAAAACAACAAAAAGAATTGAGGGTGCAGGCGTGATTGTACTGCCCCAAAACAGCGTCAATATGAGAATTTAATAGTAAAAAACAATTGACCATCACGCTGAAATATGATATAATTTGGACAGAGTGCGAAATGGGCTGGCTGAGCGAGAATGATCTTTGAGAGAAAGTGAGAAAATCGACATGGACAAACGATTGATCGGAAAATGGTATAAGGAAGATATGGGCGAAACCATAAATATTTTTGACGAAATGCCGCTTCGCATGAAAATGTCGTTTTCGTCAAGCGGATATTACAATTTTGAGCCAAACTGCATTTATGAAAAAGACGGGTATTTATGCTATGAAATCAATGATGATTATTATCGCATGGTATATCACGTTCAATATGTCAACGGAGAACTTGAAGGTTTCTATACTCAGCACGGAAAAACAACTCCTATAAAGTATGTGAAGCTTGACGATATACCGGAAGATGCAGCATATAAATATGTGCCGACAGAAGTATATGTTCCAAACACCGATAAAACAAGAATTGAAATTCTGAAGCAATATGCAGAATACGATAGAAGCAAAGAATATGGTTGCGATAATGAATTTGTTCTTTGGGGCGATATTCCTCAAATATTGGAAAAATACGACTATTCTAAATACATAAACGGATTAAATAACACTAACGACGAGATCGTTTTTCGTTTGCTTGATTTTGTGTGCGATCATTTTGGTCATAACGGTTCTGGCGGTTTAGGCTCCGGGAGGAGTATAACCGATCTAATTGAGTTTTGTGAAAGAAACGATAATAAATCCAACTGTCGAGGGCTGGCTATCCTTTTAGCTGCACTTCTCCGTTTGAACGGAATCAAAGCACAGCATATTACTTGTTTGCCATATGAAGATCCGTTTGAAGATTGTCATGTTGTAGTAGATTGTCTTTTACCGTCTGGAAAGCGAATTATGCTTGATCCCACATGGCGTCTGTATCTAAAAGACAAGGAAGGAAATTATGTGTCTCTTTCACATTTAAGAGAACTCTTGTTGGCCGATGAGCCAATCTTTGAGAATCAGACGGCGGATTATAATGGAACAGGATTTGCTAAAGAGTATCATAGGAACTATATGATAAAAAATACGTTTCGTTTTGCCCGTTGCACCTTGAATAAAGATGGTGTTGATGGATATACAGAGACTTCAAGATATATTGAATTGATTCCGCAAGGCTATCCGATTGATAACTTTTCCGAGAAGAAAAAAGCCGATTTTGTCTATAACGATGTTGAGTTTTGGCGAATATAAACAGATGTAGAAAAAATGAAAACAACAATAGACCATATTATCTATATCGCAAACGGCGGCGTTAAATTGATGACGTCGCCGTTAAAATTCGGCAAAATGCTCGTCCGGGAATGAGTATGTTACCAAGGCAATCGAGCGATATTATGAGTCGGAGCAGGGGCAGAAGGAGTTTGCTGAATGGCAGGCACAACAGAAAGCCAAGAA
>CAYYND010000041.1:0-14694 GCA_964472845.1 uncultured Lachnospiraceae bacterium
AACAAATTTACTGAATTCTTAAAAAAGCTCGGCAAAAGAAACATCATAATCATCTGTGCGGTCGTGCTTATAAGCGCAGCTGTTATACTTAATTGGGTGCTTTTCGCAAATGCCGAAGACGGAAACGGTAATTACGGCGATTACACAAACGGAGGCGGCAGCTTGGATACAGGCGGATCTTCAAATGCGGGCGCTGATGCCGATAACGGAAATTCGTCGGGGACAAATAACACTGACAGCTTCTTTTCATCAACACAGATCAGCAGGGAAAGAGCAAGAGATGAGGCTATGGAAGTCCTTCAGTCCGTCATAGATAACGCATCCGCAGACGAAGCGACCAAAGCAGCAGCGATAGCAGATATGACAAAGCTCGCTAAGGATATGGAGTCAGAGGCAAACATCGAAACTCTGATCGTAGCTAAAGGCTTTGAAAAGTGCGTAGCGGTGATCAACGACGATGCGGCAAGCATAGTTGTTAAAGCAGAGGGAACGCTTACTCCCGCACAACTTGCTCAGATCAACGAGATAGTCTATATGCAGACAGGTATAGTTCCCGCAAACATCAACATAATTCAAAAATAAAAGTTCCCCGATATTTCCGGAGCAGAAGCTTTGAGAGAAATATCGGGGATATCAGTATAAAAAACAAAAACGGTCGCTTTTGCAAAGATTATTGTTTGCGATGCGCAACCGTTTTATGTACTTTTTTAGTTGAGTGAATCAACGATCTCGTGTGCCCACTTTATGAGAGCGTTTTTCTCATCCTCTGAAACATTCTTAAGGAAGGGAAGGCCGCCCTTAACATAATGAACATTTTCGATAACATTCGTGCCGGCATTTTTGAGAAGCTCAATAAGTTTTGCCGCATCAGCTTCCTTGCCGTCGATAACAAGTGCAGTGTTGAGCGCACGTGTCTTGTTTATCTCTTGACAGAAGAGTCTGACCTGGCTTTCGAGATCTCCTTTGAGTGTCATCACTAAAACAAGAATTCTTTCCTTATCGCAAGAATAAGCAGGCGGAATCTTATCTACGGTATTCTGAGCGAGATCGAACTCTTGCTTGAGAATATTAGCCATATTGATAAGCTTTCCTTTGCTTGTAGCATAAAGAATTCGCATTTTGATAGCCATAAAAAATAATCCTCCAATATAAATGTGCAGATCTCGGTTCGGCGAGGGGATCGCAACTGAATATCAAATAAATCGCCAAAAAACAAACCCATAAACGAGCCATAATCTACATAAGTATTATAACATACATTTGAAAGTATTTCAAGTAAATTTTTAAAAAAGATATGCAAAAGGCAAAAAAAGCATTATAGACAAATGCGCGCGTTAAAATTTGTTTATAATGATCAATACAAAGCCGGTTTCAAACGATATATATCTTTTTTGAGAAGAAAAAACGCACGAAGTTTAAAGGGGAACTACCGAGATTCACGCGCCTTGTTGCTAACATATAATTATACAAAATTAAAGTTTTGTATAATTGAGGGAACTAAAAAGGCACGAAAAGCGGCGCTTCTGCGTTAATCTTGACCTATACTCAGATATCAGTCGATTACCGCCAAATTCGCCGCCTTGGATCCTTCTTTCGCTATCTTTGATGTTTTTATGTTTTGAATTTTGTATTTACCGAACTTCAATTAATGTGTTTTTTTATATCAAGATACTTTTTTCTTGTTGCTTCGCCGCCTCTGATGTGTCTTTCACGTTTATTTTGCTCAAGTAATTTTTCTACCTTGTTATACAGCGGCAAATTTATTCTTTTCAGATTTTCGGTCACGTCCTTGTGAACCGTACTTTTACTTACCCCGAACCTTGCGGCGACTGCACGCACCGTAAGATTATTTTCAATCATATACGCCGCAAGCATTTCGCAGCGATTTTTTCCGGATGATATGTACATCATATATTTGTCAGCCTCCGAATAAATATGTCTGATACAATATATGAAATATAATTTACTTTTATTTGTATTTTCGCTTATATTTTTGTGGTACAATTATGCAAATCAGTAATGATCGCTAAAGGTGTGTATAAATTATGAACAATACTTTTGATGATAACTCTGCAGTATTTGAAGGTATGACCTCGATCTCAGCCGTTATAAGGTCCGTTCGATCCGCATCGACCCTTCCGAACTTCACGTATGACAGACAGATCCATACTGTGCTCTTTGACAGAGCCAAACTTAACAGCAAAAGCCGTGAATATAAGTTTTTGACTTATGCTTCTGAGGATATCGGTTTTGAGCTCAAGGTATGTGGAGCTGACGAGATAGATCATTTTGCAAGCGGAAATACGCATGGCGGGATCATTGCTTTATGCAGTGATCGCACAATGCCTCAATTAACAGTTGAAAATATTACGGAGAGCGGATTTTATGCTTTGGTCGAAGGTATTGAAGATCCTTACAATTTCGGATATTCAATACGTTCCCTTTACGCCGCGGGAGTCGACGGAATAATTCTCACCCCGAGGAATTGGATGTCTGCCGCAGGAACGGTTGCCAAGGCTTCCGCAGGAACCTCAGAGCTTTTACCTATGTATTGCACGGAATCCGCCTGTGTTGGCGAACTGTTTCATGCCAAAAACTATAAAATAGCCGCTGCGGGAATAAGAGATTCCGTTTCATTTGCGAAAGCGGATCTTAAAAAGCCGTTATTGCTTATTGTCGGCGGAGAGAAACGAGGCATTTCCCGCTCCCTTCTTGAATGTGTAGATACGACCGTAAGGATAGATTACGCACGTGAATTCAAAGGATCGTTACCCACGGCATCGGCGGTATCGGTGCTGGCGTTTGAAGTATTGCGTCAAAATCAGTAACCGCCGCTACAAAAATAATTATTAAATTTGTAAATTCTCTTAATTTCAACCGCGCCCGCGATTTAGTACTTGAAATATTTGCGAGAATCTGTTATAATCATAATATTAATATAAATTTCAGGAAGTAAACTATGAGCAAAGATACAAAGAAAAGCAAGAAAACCTCTTTTGGAAAAGGCTTTAATCCGTTTGATATGAATAGAAACGGCAAAGGTGTAGACCGCGAGGAGGATAGGACGCCAAATCTGAGATTTTTCTTTAAGCAATTTATAAGGAAATTTCCCAAGCTCCTCTCTTTGAATTTAATTATGTTGTTAATGTTCGTGCCTATATTGATCGCGGTGCTTATTTATCTTTGGGGACCGTCGACTCCTGTATATGTACATACGCTAAGCGCGCCTATGAGCGGAATTGCGGTTATGGAAGGAGTATACGATGCCTCGGCAAATGCTCCGACTTCCCTTTCGATAATTACCAATCTTTACACGATGTCATCATCATTACCTATGGTAACACCGCTCAATATGGTTCTTATCACTCTTTGCGGACTTGTACTCCTCATCACCTGGGGATGGCAGAACGTCGGTGTAACTTACATTTTAAGAGGACTCGTGCGCGGAGATGCGGTATTCCTTGTCTCGGATTACTTCTACGCCATAAAGCGCAACCTCAAGCAGGGTTTGCTTTTCGGTATGTTGGATTTTTCGGTAATAGCGATACTTGTCGTCGATTACTTGTTTTTTAACCAACGAACCGGTACGTATAAGATCGACGTAATGTTCTTTATGGTATTGGCGCTTGCTCTGCTGTATTTCATTATGCGATTTTATATGTATCTTATGCTCGTGACCTTCGACATAAAGATCAGCAAGATACTCAAACACGCATTGATATTTTCTGTGATAGGAATAAAGCGAAATATTATGGCGCTTATTGGAATCATCCTGCTTGTCGCGATCCTTATCGGTCTGTCGTTTGTTTCATTTCCCGTCGGTCTTTCGGTTACGATAGTTATATTTATGGCTTGCGCGGAATTTATAAAAGTATATGCCGCATATCCGGTCATAGAAAAATATATGATCGAAGCATAAGGCAGAATGACGCCGTAAAAGGCAAAGGTTACGGAACACAAGCCGAGCGATTGGCGGTAAAATATGCTTTTAATGAACCGGGAATGGTTACAGTCAATGCAGATACCATCGTGAAGAACACCCGAAGCCAACACGTCTTGGAAAAGGTAGGTTTTCGCTTTATCGGAGAAGATGGAACATTCAAATACTATCGCATTGAGCGATAAAAAACGATTCATTGGGTAGTTTTCTCTGCTGATGTGGACATATTGTTTGACTATCGCAATGACATTCGATGCAATCTGTACCAGAGGTACGAAGATACCAGTGGGGCATATCTGCAAAAGTTTGTCCATGATTATTCCAATAGTTCTTTCTTGTCCAAGGAAGAAGAACAGCATTATGCCATAGTGTGCAATGCGGATTGTTCAGTAGTAGGCGACTTGAGTTTGTTCTTCTCGGAAAATAACAACTGCTTTACGATTGGTATTACCATCGCACCACTATTTCAAAAGTAAGGATATGCCTATGAACTGTTGCATGAAGTGATTGCACAAATACAACGGCAGTACCCATCAGTTGACATTGTTGCATTGATAGAGAAAGAAAATATGCAAAGTATTTCCTTGTTTAAAAAACTTGGCTTTATTGAGGAGTGCTATGCGGAATCAATTCAATCTTATGTTTTTACAATATTCGGAAAAGCAGACTGACAAAGTGGGATTTGTCAAACCGAACACAACAGCTGAATACCGAAAAACTGACCGTTGACTGGTCGCAATCTGCGAAATAGTTGACGGTCTTTTTTGTATAGAAGGCTCCGACATAGGATGATTTCTCTATACAAGAAAAAGCATCGGCGCGGAAATTGTCACGCCGACGCTTAACTGTCTTACGGATACCGTCCTATTTGACAGCGCTGTTTCTTATATATTACATTTTTGATGTTTACTTGATCAGCTGAATGCGATTTCTATTACGTTGTCTATAATATATTTTCCGTTGCTTTGCTCCCTTACCGCATATACAAGAGGCTTGCAGGCGTCGCTCCCGACATCGTTCCTGAATGTTCCGTTGTTTCTGTATATAAGATACTCCACTTGAAAATATTCCGTATCGGTACCCGCGGATTCGAGCCCTACGATAGAAGAGGCGTCTATGGATGTGATCAATATTCCGCCCATACTGAAGGTTCCGTACAGCTTTTGAGGGGTAAATGACTCTTTGGGTGAATTTTTAGAATAGTATTTATCACTGAACAGACTGTTATAAGTTTGGCTATCACCCGCGATAATGCTTTCTATCATAGTTGCCATAAGCTCAAACGCTCCGCCATAATCGGAATAATGCTCCGAAGAGACGCTTTGGGTAATACCCGTAAGAGAATTTGAGTAGCATATAAGACGGTTTTTTTTCATATATTCCGTATCTTTGGTTATATCTTCATTGGGAATAACATCGTAAAAATATATTTTATTACTCGGCCTACTTGTTTCGTGTTCTGTGTTCTGTAAATAAGCAAGCAACCAAGCGGCAGAAAAATACAGAGCAAGAAGCAATATCAAAACTATAGATATAATAAGTATCCCTTTTTTTATTCTTGCCGCACTCAACTCTTTCCCCGACCTGTTAGAATTCGACATAAACAATACCTCCAAGCTAAACTTTGAATAGTATAACATATTTTCGGGCAAAAATCAATAGCTTTTAAGTGAACGATAGGTTCTTTGCGTATAACAGATATATTTTTAAAAATACCTCTCAAATACTATTGAAAAAAAATGAATTTGTGATATAATTATATCATCAAAATTAAATCTTTGTTTAGAACGCCTCGGAGGAAGTTATGAAATATCTTGTTTTAATACCTGATGGAATGGCAGATGAAAAGATCGATCAGCTCGGCGGTCGTACGCCGATGCAAGCGGCGAAAAAGCCGACAATGGATATGTTGGCAAAAAAGTCAATGGTCGGAACCGTGTCAAATGTTCCGACGGGCATGGTTCCCGAAAGTGATACGGCAAATCTTGCGATACTCTCATACGATCCAAAGGTGTATTCGAAAGGTCGCTCGCCGCTTGAGGCGGTCAGTATGGGCATTGATATGAAGCCGGAGGATACCGCTTACAGGTGCAATATCGTCACCGTTTCCGATGAGGAAGGTATACCTTATGAGGAGCGTACTATGCTTGATCACAGCGCAGACGAGATCTCGACCGAGGAGGCGGATGTCCTTGTCAAAGCGCTTGATGAGCATTTCGGTAATGAAAGAAGAAAATTCTATACGGGCGTAAGTTACAGACATTGCCTGATTGTCAAAAACGGCATAGATCAATATAATTTTATGCGTCCGCACGATATTCTCGGCAAATATATAAAGGACTATTTGCCGGATCCCGATAATGGCGGAAAAGAGTTTCTTGATATTATGAAAGAAAGCTTTGACGTGCTCAATCATCATCCGATAAACGAAGAAAGGCGCAAAAGAGGGCTCAGACCCGCGAATTCCGCTTGGTTTTGGAGTCCGGGCAAAAAGCCTCAGCTCCCCTCGTTTAAGGAAAAATGGGGATTGAACGGAACCGTAATTTCCGCAGTTGACCTCATAAAAGGCATCGGACTGTGTGCCCAAATGCGTTCGATCGATGTTGAAGGTGCCACGGGCAATGTACACACTAACTATACGGGAAAAGCAAACGCCGCTATCGAAGCCTTTAAGAACGGTTCCGATCTTGTCTATGTGCACGTTGAAGCTCCCGATGAATGCGGACACCGCGCAGAGATCGAAAACAAGGTGCTTTCCGTCGAGTTTATCGACGAGAAGATACTTTCTCCCGTGTACGAATATCTCAGATCCTGCGGTGACGATTTTAAGATAATGGTACTTCCCGACCATCCGACACCAATAAGAATAAGAACTCACTCCATAGACCCCGTTCCTTTTATGATATATGACAGTCGAGAGGATCACCTCGGCGTTGATGAATTTAGCGAGGAAAGCGCTGCAAAGACGGGGATCTACCTTCCCGAAGGTTATAAGCTTATGCAAAAGCTTACCGAAAACTAAGCTCAAGGAGCTTATAATATTTTTGAAAGGCGGTCAGGTATGTCAGATCAAGACAAAAAAGCAAGTGAAAACATTGATCTTGAAGTTGAAAACGCGGAAGATGCCGTACCTCTCGATACGGTACAGATCGAAAAATCGGAAGTGAAGACTGTGAAGGATAATAAAACATCTTACGATGAGAGTATCGGTTCGAAGGCTGAAGATATCCCGTTTGAAGCCTTGGCCAAGAACGTATTTGATTATGTTGAAATATTCGTAGCGGCAATATTTGTCGTTATGGTACTGTTTACCTTTGTATTCAGACTTTGCAGAGTCGACGGACCTTCGATGGAAAATACGCTGGTGGATGGTGAAAGACTTGTGATATCTGATTTGTTCTATGAGCCCGACTATGGTGATATAGTAGTATTTCATCAAACGAGCCTATCGGTAGATGTTTTTAATGAGCCCATCATTAAGCGCGTTATCGCAAAAGCGGGCGACAAGGTATACATTGACTTTGACACTTGGAGTTTGTATGTAAACGACAAGTTAGTAATTGAAGATTACAGAAAGCTCGAAGGGTTTTACACGCTGAGGGCGGATTATGACTTTCCTGTTGAAGTTCCCGAAGGCTGTGTATTCGTTATGGGAGACAACAGAAATAACTCATCCGACAGCAGAAACTCGGAGATCGGCTTTGTGGACGAGAGAAGGATCCTCGGCAGAGTAATATTGAGGATAACTCCGCTCGACAGATTCGGAAAGGTTGAATAATAATTTAAAAGCACGGAGGTAGATAATGCCGTCAAGACAGATACAATGGTTCCCGGGTCATATGGCAAAGACCCGACGACTGATAAATGAAAACTTAAAAAATGTTGATATAGTTATAGAGATGTTGGACGCAAGGATCCCGGCTTCGTCAAGAAACCCCGAGATCAAAAAAATACTTAATGAGGCAGGCAAGCCCTCGATTATTTTGTTGAATAAGGCGTCTCTTGCCGATCCCGAACTTAACGAAAAATGGGTAAGATACTATACGACCGATACAAGCAGGTGCATATTGACTGACTGTGCGAGCGGAAACGGAATAAATAAGATATCCCCTGCCATGAAGGAAATACTTTCGGATAAAATAGAGCGTTATCAGGAAAAAGGTATGAGCGGCAGAAGATTGCGCGCTATGGTGGTGGGTATACCTAACGTGGGCAAATCGTCGCTCATAAACAGAATAGCGGGAAACAAAAAGGCTAAAGTGGAAAACCGCCCCGGCGTTACGCTCGATAAGCAGTGGGTATCTACAAGCATAGGATTCGATCTTATGGATATGCCCGGCATACTCTGGCCGAAATTTGAAGAAAAGACCGTGGGGGAAAATCTGGCGCTCACCGGTGCGATAAAGGATGCCATACTCGATGTTGAGGAGCTGGCGGTCATACTGTGCTCTCGCTTACGTGTTATGTACCCCGCACTTTTATGTACAAGATATAAGCTCGGAGAGCCGACGGAGATAGAAAAGCTTACAGACTATGAGCTTTTTTGCCTCATAGGAAAAAAGCGAGGCTTTTTGATATCCGGCGGAGAGATCAACACCGAAAGAACCGCTAATATGCTCATAGATGAGTTCAGAAGTCTTAAGATCGGACGAATAACTCTTGACGTATTTCACGGTACGGATGACATAAACAATAAAGACTGAGAGGCGATATAAGTCAATGCCTGATTTTTCAATTGAGAACGATATAAGAAGTCTCGGATACAAGATCATATGCGGCGTAGACGAGGCAGGCAGAGGTCCTCTTTGCGGCCCTGTGGTTGCGGCGGCGTGTGTTCTTGATCCTTCGATCGAGATCGAAGGGCTGAATGATTCTAAAAAATTGACCAAAAAAAAGAGAGAACGGCTTTATGAAATAATAACCGAAAGCGCGATCTCGTATTCGATCGCCGAAGCAAGCGTCGAGGAAATAGACGAGATGAATATTCTTGAAGCTACCCTTCTTGCGATGAGACGCGCAATAAATGGATTGAACATAAAGGCGGATTTTGCTTTGATCGACGGAAATATTTCCAGAGACTTCCCTATCGATGTTCGATCCGTAATACACGGGGACGCCTTGTCTTGCAGTATCGCCGCAGCTTCGATACTTGCAAAGGTCACAAGAGACCGCAAGTGTATCGAGCTTGACAAAGTCTATCCTCAATACGGAATAGCCAAGCACAAGGGCTATGGAACAAAAGATCATATGGCGGCATTATTTGAATACGGACCATCGCCAGTACACCGAAAAAAATTTATACGTTTTCTGAACGGAGACAACGAGGTATGAATTTATTTAAACATCCGCGCAAAAACGACTCAAGGCAGTCCTCTCAGACCACGACGCAAAAAGGAAATCTCGGAGAGAGCGCCGCGTGTAATTATCTCATATCAAAAGGTTGGCGTATCATAGAGAGAAATTGGCGTTTTTCTCACCTTGAGATAGATATTATCGCGCAAAATGAGAATTACATAGCTTTCGTCGAGGTAAAAACTCGCAAATACGTAAAAGACAGTCCGTACGGCACAGCGGCACAAGCCGTAAACCGAAGCAAACAGCAAAATATCATCAAAGCCGCTCAAGTATATCTTGCCTGGCATCCCACCGATCTTCAGGCAAGACTTGATATTATCGAAGTTTATACGGATCCCACGACGGATAAATTTAAAGTCGTAAAAATAAATCATTTGGAAAACGCATATATGCGAAGATAAACGAGCAAACAAGATAAACAGAAAAAGAGGATACATAAATGAAATTTGTTAGCACAAGAGATATTGAGAAAAAAGCGCTCTATTCATCAGCGGAAGTAATAAAGATGGGACTTGCTCCGGACGGCGGATTATTCATTCCTACGGAGATACCTCACATCGATGAAACATTTATAAGATCACTTTGCCGGTGTCCGTACTACGAACGTGCGGCTAAAGTGCTCTCGCTTTATCTTACTGATTATGACTACAAAAAGCTGCTTGCTGACTGTAAGGAAGCTTACTCCGAGACTTCTTTTGAAGGCGGCGCCGCTCCGATAGTAAAGATCAATGAAAAAATATACACTCTTGAGCTTTGGCACGGCCCTACTGCCGCGTTTAAGGATATGGCGCTTCAGATCATGCCGAGACTTCTCTCTACTGCATTAAAGATGACGGGAGAGACGAGGACGGCACTGATACTTGTTGCGACCTCGGGAGATACGGGCAAGGCGGCACTTGAAGGATACAAGGATATCGACGGCATAAAGATCATGGTATTCTACCCCAACGACGGTGTAAGCACGGTTCAAAAGCTTCAGATGGCTACGCAGACGGGACAAAACGTAAATGTGTGCGCGATCTACGGCAACTTTGACGACGCTCAGAACGGGGTAAAGGCTATTTTCTCCGATGCTGAAATGTCAAAGCTGCTTGATGCTAACGGATATTTCCTTTCAAGCGCAAACTCCATAAATTGGGGCAGACTTGCTCCCCAGATCGCATACTATATATCTGCGTATTGCGATATGATAAATTCCAACGATATCGAATACGGCGATAGATTGGATATTTGCGTCCCCACAGGCAACTTCGGTAATATATTTGCGGCGTATCTTACAAAGCTTATGGGACTTCCGATCGGAAAGCTCGTTTGCGCTTCAAACTCCAATAATGTGCTTACCGATTTTCTTGCGGACGGAACGTATAACAGGATGAGAAAATTTGAACTTACGATGTCACCGTCTATGGATATTCTCATCTCAAGCAATCTTGAAAGACTGCTTGCGTTTACGGCGGGACCGGAGAAAACAAAAAAATATATGTCCGAGCTCTCTGCCAACGGGAAATATACCGTCGATGCTGAAACGAAGGCAAAAATAGACGAAAATTTTGTAGGATACTATGCTGACGAGTCGCAGACCGCCAAGGCGATAAACGAAACATTCAACACATTCGATTATCTGTGTGACACTCACACGGGCGTCGCTATGTTCTGCGCATCCTCATATCTCAGCGAGCATCCCGAGTGCAGTAAGATATTGGTGGCTTCAACAGCGAGCCCGTATAAATTCGCAAAGGATGTATATCATTCCGTAACGGGTATGATCCCCGAGTCCGATCTTTATGCCATAGATATGCTTCGCGATCTTTCCGGTACCTCAGTGCCGCGCCCGCTTGCGGATCTTGATAAGCGCGAGATCAGATTTAAGAGATCTATTGATCCTAAAAATATGAAAGAAGAGATACTCGAATATTTGAAGATCAAATAAAGATTAACAAACAACAAAGGGCTGCCACGAGACGCGGCAGCCCCTGTAAATTACGATCGTCAGTCCTTCTTGGGTTTAAAGGTTGCGCAAATGGTATCGTTGCTTGTTGCAGCATAGCTCGGACCGACCTCGATCTTTTCTGCTGTGCAATGATCGCAGTTATCATTAAAATAACAGCTCTTAACGTCACAGTTAATGCCGTGGATATAGTCCTTACAGTTCTTATTCTCTGTATTTGATCTGCAGCATCTGTTTGTTTCGGTCATTTTATTTTCCTCCGTTATTTTTTTTGCTTACGCCTTATTATTATTGCTTGATTTTTGTTCTTATATGCACCGTGGCGTTTGCCTTGTTTTATTTTTGCGTTTGGAGAGTGATTTCAGTGTCGATATTCGTTATTGCAGATCTTCATCTATGTATTGCCAATTCCGAAAAATCTATGGAAGAATTCGGCGGTCGATGGAATAATTACGTTCCGAGACTCGTAAAAAATTGGAATTCGGTCGTTTCGCCCGATGATTCAGTGATCATTCCCGGGGATATAAGCTGGGCGACGGGGCTTACAAACGCTCTTCCCGATCTGACGCTTATAAACTCTCTCAACGGAACTAAGTATGTTGGAAAAGGCAATCATGATCTTTGGTGGGCAACACTCTCAAAAATGAACGGCTTTTTTAAGGAAAACAGTCTCGGCACATTGCATATACTCTATAACAACGCTTACTTGATCGAAGATAAGATCATATGCGGCACGCGAGGCTGGTTTTACGACGAAAAAGGGCAAAAAACGGTCGAGCCTACCGATTATCACAAACTCATAAATCGCGAAGTAATACGCCTAAAAATGAGTCTTAATGATGCTGTGCGAATAAAAGCGGATGATCCGAGCCGCGAGATCATCGTTTTTTTGCATTTTCCGTGTGTGTGGGACACTTACGTTTGCCGAGAGATCGTGGATGTCCTTCACGAATACGGAATAAGGCGTTGCTTCTACGGTCACATACACGGAAACTACGAAGTCCCGTTCAGAACGGAATTTGAAGATATATCTTTCTGTATTATATCTGCAGATTACCTCTCTTTTGTGCCCTATTTAATAAGATAAATAATGCTTTTTTAACATTTTGAGCATAAAATCACGTTATTGACACAAAAAAATCCAAAAAGCTATTGACAGAATTTTATTTTAATGATAAAATAAATGATGTATGTAAAATTATCTATGGAGGATAAAAAAATGGTTTTAAAGAAAACAGAAAAGCTTGAAGACGGAAGATTTCTTCTTGAATTTCTGGTTGACAGAGCAACCTTTGACGCAGCTGTGAGCACAGTATATCGCAAGCAAGTATCAAAGATCAATGTCCCTGGCTTTAGAAAAGGCAAGGCTCCCCGTACCATCATCGAAAAGATGTACGGTAAAGAAGTATTTTATGAAGATGCCATCAACGAGGTGCTTCCCGAGGCGTATGCCGCAGCAGTTGAAGAATCCGCACTGAAGGTAGTAGGTCAGCCCGAGATAGATGTTCCTTCTATCGACGAGGAAGGTGTTCTTGTTACGGCTAAGGTTTATGTAGAACCCGAATTTGAAATCGAAGGCTACAAGGGTCTTAAGGCTGAAAAAGTCATCGTACCCGTCTCCGATGAAGAGGTGGATCACGAGATACAGACGGTAAGAGAAAGAAACTCCCGCGAGATCGAGGTCACAGACCGCGCGGTTGAAAACGGCGACAAGACTGTTATCGACTTTGAGGGATTTGTTGACGGAGTTGCATTTGAAGGCGGAAAGGGTGAAAATCATCCCCTTACCATCGGCTCGGGTGCATTTATTCCCGGATTTGAGGAGCAGATCATAGGTCACAACGTCGGAGAAGAATTTGATGTAAATGTTAAGTTCCCCGAAGAGTATCACGAGCAAAGTCTCGCAGGCAAGGATTCAACATTCAAAGTTAAGCTTCACAGCATAGCAGTTGTTGAATATCCCGAGCTTGATGACGATTTTGCAGTTGACGTTTCAGACTTCAACACTTTTGCTGAATATCGTGAGGATGTTAAGTCCAAAATCGAAAAGAGACACGAGACAGAGGCTGAGAGAAGCGTAGACGAGGCTCTTAATAAGGCACTCGCTGAGCTAGTAACAGTAGAGATCCCCGCTCCCATGATCGAATCGGAGGTTGATAATTCCGTAAATGAATACGACAGCAACTTCCACAGACAGGGCTTCTCTCTTGAAGCATTCCTTTCAATGACAGGTCAGACGATGGAACAGATCAGAGATCAGCTCCGTCCCGTTGCCGCTGAAAGAGTTAAGGTAAGACTCGCTCTTGAAAAGATCGTTGCGCTTGAGAATATTACAGCATCCGATGAGGATATCGAAGCTGAGTATAAATCGATAGTAGATGCTTACGGTGTAGATCTTGAAACTGTTAAGAACGCTATACGTGCTGAGGATCTCGGAAATGATATCGCTGTAAGAAAGGCATATGAGCTCGTAAGAGAAAATGCCGTTATTACGGAGACTGCTCCTGCGGCAGTAGAACCCGCTTCCGACACAGATGCAGAATAATGCGGTTCGACGGTCGCAAGGTATCAATAGCAATACTTAATAAATATCGTCGCATTTAATGCTTATCAGGGCGGTGGAACCTTATGAGTCTCTGCCGCCCTTAAGTATCACTCTCAGCCTTCCGAACGGAGTTTTTAGTACTTCCCTTTTATTTTGTGCCGCCGAAGGCTTTTCGTTGCATATACTTTTATATAAACATATACCTCCGATACGATGTATCGGCTAACTTTGACTGTAATGGTTTAAGATATACGTTTCTTGACCAATAATGATAGATATAAGAATATAAAAACATAAAGGAGATCTTTGTATGAACACGTTTGACAGCAATACACCAAAATCAGTTCTCGTGCCTATGGTAATCGAGCAGACCAGCCGAGGCGAACGTTCGTATGATATATATTCACGGTTGCTCAACGACAGAATCATAATGCTTTGCGACCAGGTAAACAGTGCTACTGCATCGCTTGTCGTTGCACAGTTACTTTTCCTCGAAGCGCAGGATCCCGATAAAGATATCTCGCTTTACATCAATAGCCCCGGCGGATCTGTCACGGACGGTATGGCTATATATGACACTATGAATTTTATAAAGTGCGATGTTTCGACGATCTGCGTTGGTATGGCTGCAAGTATGGGAGCCTTCCTTCTCTCCGCGGGAACAAAGGGGAAAAGATATGCTCTCCCCAACAGTGAAATAATGATCCATCAGCCTCTCGGCGGGGCTCAGGGTCAGGCATCCGACATAAAGATCCAGGCCGATCTTATTCTCCGTACTCGCGATAGACTCAATAAGATACTTGCGGAAAACACGGGAAGAGATATCAAGGAGATCGAGCGTGATACGGACAGAGATTACTTTATGACCGCAGAACAGGCGCTCGAATACGGTATAATCGATAAGAT
>CAYYND010000042.1:0-14433 GCA_964472845.1 uncultured Lachnospiraceae bacterium
CGAGGCGGTAAGCGGCGGTCTTATTGCGTACGTTAAGGACGGAGACATCATTTCCATCAATATACCCGAATATAAGATCGAGCTTAAGGTCTCCGACGCGGAGATCGCCGAGCGAAAGAAAACTATGCCGATAAAGAAAAAGGAAAACATAACGGGCTATCTTAAACGCTACGCTATGATGGTAAGCTCGGCTGATAAGGGAGCTATCATCAATAAGTGATGAGACAGATCCCCGATCTATGGAGGTGTTTTCGAAAATGACGGACATAAATTCACTTTATTTAAAGACGTGTGCGCTTTCGGTATTTCGAGGCGTGAGGGATACAGCGCTCTTCGGATGCTTTGAGGATTTTGCCAATGCTTGCAACATAAAGGAAAAGCGCTTGGCTTACGGTGCTCTCGTCGGTGAGATCTATAAGGACGGCGCATCGCTTGCAGAGTGCCTGAGGCGGATAGTTTTCGAGGATGAAAATGTATTCGTTAAGGCGATAGGAACCAAACGTGCCATTCCCGAGGTCGTAGCGCGAGCGGCGGAGCACGAGCTCTCGGTCTTGTCCGAGTTGGCTTCACTGACCCCCGAAGACTTCTTTGAAGGAATGGGACAGCTGAAAGACGAGAGCCTGCCCGAGTTTTATTCCGAAAGCGTCGACCTTGTTACGGAATACAGAAGAAGAACGGCAAGTATAGAGAGATACGGCTACGGAATTTTTTCATCGCACGGAATGTTTTCGGTTTCCGATGACGGCGATATAGTTCCCGTACTGAGTGCGGACAGCATCTCGATCGATTCCTTTGTCGGTTACCGTGAGGAGAGACAAAAGGTGCTTGATAATACGAAGAATTTTCTCGAGGGCAAGCCGTCGGCAAACATATTGCTTTACGGCGATGCGGGCACGGGCAAGTCCTCGACCGTAAAGGCGGTAGCAAACCATTATTTTGATGATGGACTTCGCCTTATCGAAATAAGAAAGGATCAGCTTCTCTTGCTGTCAAAGGTTATGGGCAGGATAAGCGATAATCCATTAAAATTCATCATATTTATAGATGATCTCTCCTTTAACGGAAGCGACGACGATTTCAGTATGCTTAAGGCTACACTTGAGGGCTCGGCTTGCGCCAAGGCTTCCAATGCCGTTATCTATGCAACGAGCAATAGACGCCATATAGTCAGGGAAAGCTTTGCGGACAGAGACGGTGGCGACGTGCACAGGAACGATACATTAATGGAGACTATGTCACTTTCCGAGCGTTTCGGACTTACCGTGCTGTTCTCAAAGCCTGATAAAAAGCTCTATCTTGAGATCGTCAAGGAGCTTGCGGCGCGTCGCAGAATTGAGATCCCGACCTCCGAGCTTGAAACACGTGCCGAGGCGTTTGCGTTGAAGCGAGGGCACAGATCGGCACGCTGTGCCGAGCAGTTTGTTGACGGACTCTGCTGATGTGCCGTCAGCTTTGAAAAAATCGAAAAAGATCGAAAAAGTCATCACATAAATCATAACAGAAAGGCAACATTATGCTGACACTTGACAATGTTTACCGCGCAAGTTATACGCTGAAGGGGATTATAAGAAAGACCGATGTGATCCACGCCCCAAAGCTTTGTTCGGACGCGGAGTTGTATTTGAAGACCGAGAACCTTCAGATAACGGGCTCATTTAAGGTTCGCGGATCGTATTACAAAATGTCCCGTCTGTCGGAAGAGGAAAAGACGAGAGGGGTCATTGCCTGCTCAGCGGGAAATCACGCACAGGGAGTAGCGCTCTCGGCGCAAAAGAACGGAATAAAAGCCGTGATCTGTCTGCCCGACGGAGCGCCCATATCGAAGGTAGAGGCTACTAAAAGCTACGGTGCCGAGGTATGTCTTGTTGAGGGTGTTTATGATGACGCATACAAGAAGGCACTTGAACTCCGTGATGAGAAGGGATATACATTTATCCACCCGTTCGATGATGAGGATGTTATAGCAGGTCAGGGAACTATCGGACTTGAGATCGCCGAGCAGATCCCGGATCTTGATGCCGTGATCGTTCCCGTGGGCGGCGGAGGGCTTATCTCGGGAGTTGCGTACACGCTCAAGATGCTAAATCCCCGTGTAAAAGTCTACGGCGTTCAAGCGAGCGGAGCACCGTCAATGCTGAATTCCGTAAAGGACGGAAAGATAGAAATGCTTGATTCTGTGTCTACGATCGCAGACGGTATCGCCGTTAAAAAGCCCGGGGATCTTACATATAGTATCTGCAAGCAGTATGTTGACGAGATCGTGACCGTCAGCGACGATGAGATATCGGCGGCTATCCTGGCACTTATGGAGCAGCACAAGCTCGTTACCGAGGGCGCAGGTGCGGTCTCTGTTGCGGCGGCTATGTTCCATAAGGTGGATATAAAGGGCAAAAAGGTCGTGTGTCTGCTTTCGGGCGGTAATATTGATGTGACCATACTTTCGCGCGTGATCAAGAGAGGACTTCTTATGTCGGGAAGGACTTGCCAACTTATGATAGAGCTTGTGGATAAGCCCGGACAGCTCAAAAACGTCTCCCGTATCATAGCGGATCTCGGCGGCAACGTGATATCCGTCCATCACGAGAGAGCCAACGAGGGCTCAAACGTAAACGGATGTTATCTTCGTGTTGTTCTTGAGACGCGAAATTTTGAGCATATAGAGCAGATCAAAAATGCGCTCTCGGATTTCGGCTTTAAGCTTCTCAAAACGTGAGCCATACAGAGTAAGAGCGAGAAGGGCAGAGCGACAGGCGGTTGTCTTGCAGCATTTGGAGCGTTAACGATCACCCGACCGACTTGCGCTTGAAAGCTCTCGCAGCTTTGGATCGGCTTTGAAGATGACAGACTTCAGATGTCCCGAACGCGGGACGCTGACCTATCTATGCCGCGATGCGGCAAAATTCATAATATTTTTTGTGCCGCCGTGAGAGGCGGAATGGAGATCAATATGAAAAGAATAGCAACAGATAAAGCACCGAGCGCGATCGGACCTTACTCGCAAGCGATGGTAAGCGGGAAAACCGTCTTTACCTCGGGACAGATCGCGATAGACCCCGCTACGGGCGCACTTGTCGCAGGCGGTATTGCAGAACAGACCGAGCAGGTAATGAAAAATCTCGGAGAGGTACTCGCGGCGGCAGGATCTTCCTATGCCGCTACCGTAAAGACGACTTGCTTCCTGGCGGAGATAAAGGACTTCGGCGTTTTCAACGAGATCTACGGCAGATATTTCAGTGAAAAGCCGGCAAGAAGCTGTGTCGCGGTAAAGGATCTGCCCAAAGGCGCGCTCGTCGAGGTCGAGGCAATAGCCGAGGTAGAATAAAAAACTTTATTTACACATCAAAAGCTTTATAACATAGGCTTATCGCCGATCAGATTGGCGACAAGCCTTTTTCGTTTCTATCTGCAAAGCACTTTGCACATCAAAGGCGATGGGAAATGTCAGAGAGCCCCCACGCATAATGATGCCCCGAGGATTTTGGAATACGTTATTGATTTTTTGACCGATGTATGGTATCATAATGTGGGAGAGGTCAATGATAATTGTAATAATATATTTTGACCACTCGGATATGGAGATAAAATGATATGGATATTTCAAACTCTTACGGAGAGAGAATTAAGAAAGTAAAAGCCGTGATCTTTGATCTTGACGGAACGCTTGCCGATACCGTTGGATCAATACGCGAGGCGGTAAATATGGCTATGCGGAAGTTCGGCTTTGCCGAGCGGAGCTACGATGAAGTCGTCGTCGCTATCGGAAACGGGGCACGTCTGCTCATAAAACGCTTGTTGCCTTCGAATGTTGCGTGCGATGATGCCATCGTGGAAAAGGTGCTCGCCTTCTATGACGAATGCTATAAGAAGACCTATCTTAACTGCCGTCAATGCTACGACGGCATACCCGAGCTTATAACGGCACTAAAGGATTGCGGACTGCGGCTCGGTGTACTTTCCAATAAGCAGGACTTTCAGACAAAGGGACTCGTTGACTCGCTCTTCCCGAGCCATCCGTTCGATTTCGTTCAAGGGCAGACGGAGCTTCCGAAAAAGCCGGATCCCACGGTGCCGCTGATGGCGGCAAAATCGCTTGGAACTGAGACTGCCGAATGCCTCTACATCGGCGACAGTGACGTAGATGTATTGACAGCAAAGAATGCGGGAATGATTCCTCTCGCTGTCAGCTGGGGATACAGGACCGAGGATCAACTGCGAGATGTCGGAGCCGAGGTCATAGCGAAAGATGTTTCGGATATTTTTTCACTTTTTCACTTATGAAAGAAATGATACCAAAATACGCAAAGTATGATAACTAACGGAGGTAATTTATATGGTAAAAATAAAAGTTGTTTCATCTCTTGAAAAGCAGTTTCCGGATCAAGGCATTGAATCGTTTAACGAGATCAAACGGTTCAGAATACTCAGGAATCAGCACCTTTCATTTCAGATCCTTTATGTTGAAAAGGATTCGAACGCGCCGCACAGGAGCTGGATGAAAATAAAGCTTTCGGGTGAGCTTGCGGATTATGCCGAGCTGCGTACGGTGGAATATGTGCCCGTGCTTCAGGCGGCCTACCCCGACAAGCTCGATGACAATTATTTGCGCACTGAACCGGGACTTTATCCCGACGTTCTTCAGCCCCTGCATATGAATGGGATGGTGCCCGTTCTCAAGCTGCGCACACGTTCGGTATTTGCGGATATTGATGCCTGCGGAGCGGTCGGCGGCGGTGATTATCCCCTTAAGATCGAACTGTGTAACGGAGATGAGACTGTCGCCGAGACCGAGATAATGATACGTATCATAGATGCTTTTCTTCCCGATCAGAGTCTGCGTGTGACTCAATGGTTCCATAGCGATTGCCTTGCGGATTGGTACGGCGTCGATATCTTTTCGGAGGAGCATTGGAATATAATAGAAAACTTTGCGGCGACCGCGGTCAAAAACGGAATAGATACCTTGCTGACGCCCGTATTCACCCCTCCGTTGGATACCCGTATCGGCGGAGAGCGTCCGACGGTTCAGCTTGTCGGAGTCCGACGGATTTCTGATGGCGAATACATATTCGATTATACACTTCTCGACCGTTGGGTGGAGATGTGCGACCGTATAGGTATCAACTATTTCGAAATATCCCACCTTTTCACACAGTGGGGGGCGGCACACGCTCCGAAGGTCATAGCCGAAGTCGACGGGCAACAAAAGAGAATATTCGGTTGGGATACGGAGATAACGGGTATGGATTGCGAGTACGCCGTATTCATTCGAGCCTTTCTTTCCTCCTTTATCGAACATATGAAGGAGAGTGGAAATGACAAAAGATGTATCTTTCATATTTCCGATGAACCGAACGAAGAGTGTCTTGAGCAATATATGCTTTCAAAGAGCATCGTTGCCGATCTTCTTGAAGATTATACCTGTATGGACGCGCTCTCGCACGTTGAATATTACGATCGCGGTATAGTTACCGTTCCCGTTGCGGCAAATAATAGGATAAAAGACTTTATCGACGCGGGCGTTCCGCGCCTCTGGGCTTATTATTGCTGCGGTCAGTCCGTTAAGGTGAGCAACAGATATATCTCTATGCCGGGTGCAAGAACGAGAGTTATGGGTATGCAGTGCTTTAAATACGGGATCGAAGGCTTTTTGCAGTGGGGATATAATTTCTACTACAATCAAGGCTCTTGTGATCTGATCAATCCGTATTTTGAGACCTCGGGAGAATACTTCGTTCCCGCAGGGGACGCTTATTCGGTCTATCCGGCACCGGACGGAACTCCGCTTGAGTCCATACGTCTTGTCCAATTCAGAGAAGGACTTGAGGATCACCGCGCTATGGAGCTCTGCGCGGGTATTTACGGCAAGGATGCGGTGATCAAAGCGATAGAGGATAAATGCGGGAAGATAGGTTTTGACAGATGTCCGCACCGAGCCGAGGAGATGCAGGCTATGAGAGATGTTGTTGACGATATGATCGAGATGTGGATCAAGGACAGATGAGGCGCTTTAGTGGCTTTATCGGCAATTCTTTGCCCTTGTTTGCTTGACAAAAACGCTTCTGTGTGATAAAATATATAATCGGTATATTGTCGATATGTATTTATTTCGGAGTTGATATATAGTAATGATAAACAGAGTTTTTTCCCCCGAGGAAATGGACGAGCAAAGGAGAAGCACTCGTCTTGTGAAAGAATACAACGAAGCTCTCTCGCGAGAGCTTGGCAAAGAGCTTTACGTTTACGTGCTTACGCTCGGATGCCAGCAAAACGAGGCGGACAGTGAAAAGATAATAGGTATGGCTGAGGCTATGGGATACGTCAAAACCGAAGACCCCGAGCGAGCCGATCTCATAATGGTGAACACGTGCGCCGTGCGCGAGCACGCCGAGAGCCGTGCGCTGTCGTTTATAGGCTCTTTCAAAAAGCTTAAAGAAGCAAATTCCGCGCTTTTGATAGGCGTTTGCGGATGTATGGTCTCGCAGGATCACCGAATAGAGCAGATAAAGCGCAGTTATCCTTACGTTGACTTTGTGTTCGGTACATCTTCTCTTCATCGTTTTCCTACGCTTCTGTATGAAAAGATATCGAAGCATAAGCGCGTTATGTTCAAAACCACCGAGCAGGATTATCTCGTTGCCGAGGGCTTGCCTGTCTCAAGGCAAGATACAAGTCACGCTTGGATCAGCGTAATGTACGGGTGCAATAATTTTTGCTCGTACTGCATAGTTCCGTACGTGAGAGGACGTGAGCGCAGCCGTGAAAAGGATGAGATAGTTAGGGAATTTACCGAGCTTGTTGCGCGCGGCTACAAGGATATGACCCTTCTCGGACAGAATGTAAATTCGTACGGCAAGGACGGTGAATACGGGTATGATTTTGCCGATCTTATAGATGAACTTGCGAGCATCGGTGGAGATCACAGGATCAGATTTATGACGAGCCATCCCAAAGACGCGACACACAAGCTGATCGATGTTATGGCAAAGCATAAGAATATAGCAAAGCATTTTCATCTGCCTATGCAATCGGGGAGCGACCGCATCCTGAAGCTTATGAATCGCCATTACGACAGAGAAAAATATCTTTCGACCGTTCGGTATATGAGAGAAAAGATACCAGATATTACCATAACCTCTGATATTATGGTGGGCTTCCCCGGGGAGACGGAAGAGGATTTCAACGATACCCTCGATATGCTCAAGACCGTCGAATTTGATATGATATATTCGTTTATCTATTCTCCGCGAAAAGGAACCCCTGCGGCGGAAAGCCGAGATCAGATCCCCGACGAGGTGAAAAATCGCAGATACCAAGAGTTGCTCGCTCTTCAAGGCGAGATATCTCTTTCGAAAAATTTGCCTATGGTGGGAGGCATATACCGTGTACTGTGCGACGGTATCAGCAAGACCGACGACAGCCTTTACAGCGGCAGAACGGACGGAAACAAAATAGTGTTTTTTGAAGCCGAGTCGCGGGATGTCGGAGAGTTCGTTGACATTAAAATAGAGCGCGCCGAGGCGTTTGCTCTGTTTGGAAGAAAAGTATAATAAAAATAATTATAAAATATGTAAACAGAAAGGAATTCCAAAATGGAAAACTACACAGCAGAAGAGCTTGCTGCAATGCTCGGCAAGGCTCTTAAAGAGGACCCCAAGTACGTAGCACTTGAAAAGGCTCAGAAGGAATATGAATCCGCAGCTCAGCTTCACAAAACGATGACTGAATATAATGTTCAGCAGCAGGCGTATGAGCTTGAATCCAAAAAGGAGCCGGCAGATACTCTCCTTCTTGCTTCGATCGAGCGCAGAATAGAGGAGCTTTACAACCTTATCATAGCAGATCCCGTTTTTGTTGCACTCAACTCTGCTCAGGATGAGTTTAACGCTCTTATGGAGCAGATAAACGGTACTCTTATGTTCAATCTTACCGGTCAGCGTCCCTGTTCGCACGATTGCTCAAGCTGCGGCGGCGGTTGCGGTCACGACCATCACTGATAATTTTTTGATCTTTTCGGTATGCGGAATATCGCTTCGGCGAGACCTCCGCATACTTTAAAGCAATATATCTGCGAATACGCCCGAACAAAGCCCTCGGACGGGTTCGCAGGTATAATTGCTCCGTAAGCTAAGAAAAGGAGAACAAGACTATGACCCCGATGATGCTTCAATATTTTGAAATAAAGGATCAGTATAAGGACTATATACTTTTCTACCGTCTCGGTGATTTTTATGAGATGTTTTTTGACGATGCCATATTGGCGTCGCGCGAGCTTGAACTGACGTTGACGGGTCGTGACTGCGGCGAGGATGAGCGGGCACCTATGTGCGGCGTACCTTTCCACAGCGCCGAGGGATACATAGGCAGGCTTATAGAAAAAGGATACAAGGTAGCTATCTGTGAGCAGACCGAGGATCCGTCACAGGCTCAGGGACTTGTCAGACGCGAGGTCATACGTGTTGTGACGCCGGGTACCGTCATAGAGTCGGGACTTTTAAATGAGCAAAAGAATAACTATATATGTTCGGTATGCGTAAATGAATACGAATACGGTATCGCTTTTGCGGATGTCTCGACCTCCGAGATGTATGCCACAGCGATAGAGGGGGCGAATATGGACGCCAGACTTATGAACGAGCTCGGCACATATTCTCCGAGTGAGGTGATACTTAATATCGGAGCGGACAAGCTTCCGGCGGTTGCCGAATTCGTGACGGGACGCCTTAGCTCTATGCTCAATGACGGACAGTCGGCAAGGTTTGATTATGAAGGCGCTTGCGAAATTATGAAGACTCAGTTTGGCGATACGCTCCGCGAGGAAGCGTACGGCAGCCGTGCGCTTGCATCTGCGGTCGGTGCGCTGTTGAACTATATTACGGATATGCAAAAGACCGACAGCGCACATATCTCAACTTTGAACATATACACCGACGGTCAGTACCTTGATATGGATATAAACACAAGGCGAAATCTTGAACTGACGGAAACTATGCGCAGTAAGGATAAAAAAGGTTCGTTGCTTTGGGTGCTTGATAAAACGCGGACAGCTGCGGGCGCGCGTCTTATAAAGAAATGGGTGGAGCATCCTTTGCTCAGTACGCAAAAGATACACGAGCGACAAGGCACGGTCGAAGAGCTCTATAATGATTATATGATGCGCGAGGAGCTTGGTGATCTGCTTTCGGGCGTACTCGATCTTGAGCGACTTGTTACGAGGATAGTCTTCGGTACTGCCAACGGCAAGGATCTTCGCACCGTAGCGGCTACCGCATCCCATTTGCCGGAAATAAGGCGTATGATCGAGAAGTGCCATTCGGACGGGCTATCGAGAATATTCAATGAGCTGGATCCTTTGGCAGATGTTTACGGTCTGATAGAACGGTCGATAGATGAGGATGCCCCTGTTTCGATAAGAGAGGGCGGTATCATCAAAGAAGGTTACAACAAGGATGTTGACTACCTGCAGTCCGTTATGAGAGACGGCAAGAGCTGGATAGAAAAGATCGCGGCAGAGGAACGCGAGATCACCGGCATCAAAACTCTTAAGATAGGATACAATAAGGTATTCGGATATTACATAGAGGTATCAAAATCCTTTGTCGACCAGGTACCCGACAGATATATCAGAAAGCAAACGCTTGTAAACGGGGAAAGATACATCACGGACGAGCTCAAGGATATGGAAGCTACTATTCTCGGTGCGGCGGATAAGGTAAGATCGCTTGAATACGAAATATTTTGTGACATAAGAAATCAAGTTGCGTCTCAGTCGGAGCGTATACGCAAGGTTGCGGCGCTTCTTGCGGAGCTTGACGTTTACGTCAGCCTTGCCAATGTTGCACAGAAAAACAAATACGTTCGCCCCGAGGTCGATCTCAGCGATGTAATAGACATAAAGGGCGGCAGACACCCCGTCGTAGAGCAATTCGTCAAGGATACCTATTTCGTTCCAAACGATGCTATGCTTGATACGTCTCATAATAGAGTGATGCTGATAACGGGGCCGAATATGGCGGGTAAGTCTACGTATATGAGACAGACTGCTCTCATAGTGCTTATGGCTCAGATAGGTTCCTTTGTTCCTGCCGAGGAAGCTCGCGTCGGAGTCGTTGATAAGCTCTTTACCCGTGTGGGTGCATCGGATGATCTTGCGTCGGGACAGTCGACGTTTATGATCGAGATGAATGAGGTCTCCTATATACTCAGAAATGCCACGAGGCGCAGCTTTATAATTTATGATGAGGTCGGAAGAGGTACGAGCACCTTCGACGGAATGAGCATTGCCCGTGCCATAGTTGAGTACACGTACAGCAAAAAGATCGGCGCGAAGACTATGTTTGCGACGCATTATCACGAGCTTACAGTGCTTGAAAAGCAGTTTGACGGCATAGTAAACTACAATGTCGCCGCCAAGAAGCGTGGCGATAACATAACCTTTTTGCGGAAGATAGTCAAAGGCTCGACGGACGACAGCTACGGCATCGAGGTAGCCAAGCTTGCGGGACTTCCGAACGAGGTGGTCAAACGTGCGCGAGAGATACTTGCCGATGTGGAAAAGACCGCGGTAGCCATTAAGGACAGCGAAAAGCAAAAAGAGCCGAAGAAGGATGAATCCGTGCTTTCAATAGATGATATGCTTCGCGAACAGGCTATGGACGAGCTTCGCGCGGTGGATATCAATACGCTCTCACCCTATGAGGCTATGGCGTTCCTTTTTGAGCTTCAAAAGAAGGTCAAAGGGCAGTAATTATAAGGGTTTCGTGATGCTTTTTTGAAGTCAGAAAAAAGGCGTAAGAAAATATCAAAACAAAGCAAATAATTCTTTTTGAAAGTTCTTGAGGGGGCTCGGGGGAACTTCTTTCAAGAAGTTCCTCCGAAAAAACCTCTTGCAATATAAAACGAAAGGAGACAGACCGTGGGAAAAATAAATGTGCTTTCATTTGCCGTTGCCAATCTGATCGCCGCGGGCGAGGTCGTTGACCGCCCCTCGTCTGTCATAAAGGAGCTGCTTGAGAACGCGATCGACGCGGGGTCAGACAGGATCACTGTCGAGATACAGAACGGCGGCGTATCGCTTATGCGTGTATCGGACAACGGTTGCGGAATGAGCCCTGAGGATCTTCCCGTTTCTGTAAGGCGTCACGCGACGAGCAAGATAAAGAACGCCGAGGATCTTGACGGAATACTTACTCTCGGATTCAGAGGCGAGGCGCTTGCGGCGATAGCTTCGGTGTCTGACGTAAGAATAATATCCAAGATGCGCGATGCGGAGTTCGGTGCTATGCTCGAGGTGAGCGGCGGAGAGATACTCGGTGTAAGCGAGCGAGGATGCCCCGACGGAACGACCGTTATAGTTGAAAATCTTTTCAAAAACGTTCCGGCGAGAAGAAAGTTCCTGAAGCGTGACGTGACAGAGGCTATGGCTGTAACCGCGGTGGTGGAAAAAATAGCACTGTCGCATCCGGAGATCTCTGTCAGATTTATCTGTGACGGAAATGTCAAGATGGAGACCGCGGGAGACGGAATACTTAAAAATACGATATATTCTGTGTTCGGACGCGATTATGCGTCAAGAATGATAGAGGTGAGCGGAGGTTCCGAGGGGATATCGGTCAAGGGATTTATCGGACGTTCGGATAACGTGAAAGCTAACCGCAACTACCAGAACACCTTCATAAACGGAAGATACGTGCGGAGCAAGACGGTTTCGGCGGCACTCGAACAGGCGTATACCTCGTATATTCCTCCGGAAAAGTTTCCGTGTTGTGTTTTGTTCATAGATATAAATCCTCAGGCGGTGGACGTGAATGTACATCCCGCAAAGCTTGAGGTCAAGTTTTCCAACGAAAAGCCCGTGTTTGAGGCAGTGTATTATACCGTCAGAACCGCGTTGGAAAACAACGTAACACGCCCCGAGATACAGATGAAGCCTATCAGAGTCTCGGCGATCAACGCGTTTGTTCCCATTGAAGACTGGAGTGATCCCTCGCAAAGGAATCGACAGCTGTCGATCGGCTCTCAGACGGAATACAGGGCAGGCGGGATGTCAGCTTATGATGATGTTCCCGAGCGCGAGATAGTGAGTGCTGCGAGCAGATTGTACGTTCCGAGGCAAGACGAGCCTCAGCAGCGACGCGAACCGTCCGAAAGAGACTTGATCACGGAGGGAAAGGATAAGAGCTTATCATCCGATCAGCGCGAGCGCGCATCCGCGAATGATACATATGTGCCGAACTCGGATATATCCGCCGCGGATGAGACCGTCTCGGTCGGCGAGCCTGTACCGGCGCGCCAAGATTTTGCCGAAGAGCCTTCAAAGCTCGGATCGGTATCTCACGGTGCAGACACTGCTCGGGATCCGGGACCTGCCGTTTACGGCGAGATCGACGGATCGGAAGAGAGCGGCGGAATATTGCAGAGCTATCGAATAGTTGGCGAGGTATTCCATACTTATGTTATCGTTGAGATGACCGAGGAGGAAAAATTTCTTTTGATCGACAAGCATGCGGCGCACGAACGCATCATATTTGAAAAGCTGAAGGCGTCACTTCAAGGTACGGAGCATACCTCGCAGATGCTTATGTTGCCCGTGGATATAATGCTTACGTCGGATGAGGTCGCGCTCGTCGAAGAGTACCGTTCGGAGCTTGAGACGGTGGGATTTGAATTTACTTCCGGCAAATATAAGGTAAGCCTGTATGCTATACCCGAGGGTATAGATATCGCGGCGGGGCAGGATATGCTGACCGTGATCGCGGATCACATAAAAAACAGTACCGGAAGCGCGCGTCTTACCAGGGATATAATATTTGAAAAGGCGCTGTATCAGGCATCGTGTAAAGCGGCAATAAAGGCAGGAAGAGACTATGCCTCGGAACATATAGAGTGGATAGTTTCTCAGCTTATGAAGCTGCCGGATATAACCTTTTGCCCTCACGGCAGACCAGTCGCGATGCAATTGACGAAGAAAATGCTTGATCGACAGTTCGAGAGGACTTGACGGTCGGCAAAATATAATAAAATATTCCGCTTTACTTTGGTTGTATGTGCGGAAAAAGGAGCTAAAGTTATGTTTGAACTTCTGGCAAAAGAAGGCCGTGCAAGACGCGGAGTCTTTCACACGGTGCATGGGGACATCCAGACCCCCGTATTTATGAATGTCGGAACCTGCGCCGCCATAAAAGGCGGTGTTTCGACAAAGGAGCTTGAGGAGATCGGCTGTCAGGTCGAGCTCTCAAACACCTATCATCTTCACCTTCGCCCGGGTGATACGCTTATACGCGATATGGGCGGAATACACAAGTTTTTCAATTGGAGCCGCCCGGTGCTTACCGACAGCGGAGGATTTCAAGTGTTTTCACTTTCTCAGCTGCGTAAGATAACCGAAGAGGGAGTAAGATTTGCCTCGCACATCGATGGAAAACGTATTTTTATGGGTCCCGAGGAGAGTATGCAGATACAGTCCAACCTTGCATCTACCATTGCTATGGCTTTTGATGAATGTATCGAAAACCCCGCTCCCTATGACTATGTTAAAAATTCCTGCGACCGCACCGCGCGTTGGCTCGTAAGGTGTAAGGACGAGATGGCAAGGCTCAACTCTCTTCCCGAGACTATAAACAAGCATCAGATGCTTTTCGGTATAAATCAGGGAAGCACGTACGAGGATCTTCGTATCGAGCATATGGATAAGATAGCCGAGCTCGATCTTGACGGATATGCGATAGGCGGTCTTGCGGTCGGCGAGGAAGCTGAGGAGATGTATCGGATCATCGACTGCGTCGAACCGCATATGCCCGCAAACAAGCCGAGGTATCTTATGGGAGTTGGTACACCCGTAAATATTCTTGAGGCGGTACATCTCGGCGTCGATTTCTTTGACTGTGTTATGCCGAGCCGAAATGCGCGTCACGGCAATCTGTTCACCTGGCACGGAAAGATGAATCTGCTCAACGAAAAATATGCTAGAGATCCGAGACCGTTTGATCCGACCTGTGACTGCCCGACCTGCAGAAATTACAGCCGATCCTACGTCAGACATCTTATTAAGGCAAAGGAATCGCTCGGTATGAGACTCGCGGTAACGCACAACCTCTATTTTTACAATTCGCTTATGGCGGAGATACGCAAGGCTATCGATGGCGGATATTTTGAGTCCTTCTATCAGAAATATCGCATTCTCCTTGCGGAAAGGGTAAGTGATTAAAAACATAAAGTAATCATAAAAGATCAAATAGGAAAGGAACAAAAACTATGATCGCAAGAACTCTTGTTGAAGAGCTTTTAAATGTAGCTATGAGCACGGGAGCTGATTTTGCTGAGGTCTATGCCGAAAAGACTCAGAGCAACTCTATGCGCATACAGGACGGAAAGATAGACCGTATATCGGATAACCTGCTTTCCGGTGTCGGGATCCGTGTTTTTCTCGGAACAAAG
>CAYYND010000043.1:0-14282 GCA_964472845.1 uncultured Lachnospiraceae bacterium
TCTTTTGCCGAGCTTTTTTAAGAATTCAGTAAATTTGTTTTCTTTGCTTTCGGTTATTTCGTTTGTCATAATAGCCTCCTATATGTTTTTTAATTAAATTTGTGCTACGGTATATTTATATTTATCAGCTAAAAGGTTTATTACTGTTTGCGTGACTTTTTTGATTCACTTACATAAATGTTATTTTTGCTCACATCGAAGCCTACCGATATGAGATTTATAAGATTGTATTGAACATTTGGATCGCCTCCGCCGCTGCATACGATCCCCACGCCCTTTATCTTCGGCGGCTTGCCCTTTAGATATACCGTGCTTTCTTGATTTCCGTTTTTGATAACCAGATATTCGTAGGACTCATCCGATGAATCTCCGTCGTTGCGTTTATCCGTGTTTACCGCATAAACATATTCGAATCCGCTTTCGAGCGTCACCGCCACGCTAACATCGCTTACTCCGTACGATTGCTCGCACAAACTTTTGATCTTTTTCTCAAGCAGCTCGCTGTAAGCTATTACATCGTATTTACTCTTGTCATCAGGAACGGCAGATGCGGTCTTATCAGAGCTACCACCCGAAGCGTTGCCGAATATTATCAGTATCAGTCCCAAAGCGGCGGCAGCTATCAGTATCCCCAGCTTTCCGTTGCTTTTTAGATAAGAGAGTATTTCCCCTATCCCCCTGCGGTTCTTTTCTCCGTCCTTTGATTGATTTAACGATATAGCTATTGCCGTATGCCTCCCTATATTTTGTATAATTATATAAATGCTGAACGGAGCTCTAATTGCTTGATCTTACGATGCAATCACACTCAACCATGCCTTTGAGGTATTCCTCGATCGCATAAGGATCCTTCCATACTGCTTGACCTTTCAGGGTTATGATGATTTTCTCCGGATATATCTCTCCCTCTGCCCCGTCTCTGAGTACTATTTCGATGCGACAATCATCCTTGTCAATACTGAATTTTTGAAATATTAGATCTTTTAGAGTGCTCTGAGCTTCACTTACGCTTGATTTAATCAACTGAGAGTTGAAAATTTTTGCGTATTCTTCGCTGTCGGTCACTTCCGTGCTTCCGAACTTCAGTATTTCCAGCATAGATTCAAGCTTTTCGCCGATATTCCCTATATCACTGAGAACAGGACTCAGCGGAAGGATAATGGAAAGTATTACACAAAGCGCACCGAGCATACGCAGATCCTTGCCTATTCCGCCGCTATCCTTTTCAGCCGCCATATATACGGCAAGACTTGAACAAAGCGCGACGGTTACAACAGATATCAAATAATTCTTCATTATCCCCCCACCGCCACGGCGCTACCGGCAAACAAAGTTAAGGCAAAGATAAACATTATCGAGCACATAGAGGTCACTGCAATAATATATCCGTATATTCCGCCGATCTCGCGCATAAAAGCTCCCTGTCTCTCGCATCCGAGAATATCCGCTATCGCTCCGCTCAGGTTGTACGCGGATCTGGTAAGAAAAAGCCTCACTATGTGAGGGATGAACATTATTAAAATTATGATTATCGCTCCTACGCCAACGGTCTTTCTCAAAAACGAAATGCTTGTACTTAGTGTTCTTATAGTATCGCTCACCGAGCCTCCGACGATGGGTATTATATTACTGACGACAAACTTTGCAGTTCTGGCACTTATACTGTCGGAGGCGGCTGATAATATATTTTGCGCCGACATTGAAAACAAAAGAAGCATCATAATAAATCCGAGAACCGATACAAAGGTCTTTTTTACAAACGCTATCATATTTTTAAACTTTATTTCGGGAGCGAGTACCGTACAAAGCGTCATTGCCAAACAAAAGCTTGATACCACCCTTAGAGCTACATTGCAAACGCCGTTGCTAACCGCCAAAAATGTCATAAAGCCCGCAGTACTGACGAGTGCGGTCTTGACATTGCCGCCGGATGCGTAAAGCGCGGCGGTTGCGGGAGCCACGCCCGTGATAAAGACGTTTAAATTTTCAATGTATTCTATCGCTTCGTTTATACCGGTGTATCCTTCCGATACAAAAGCCGCAAAGATCGCTGTGTCAGTACAAAGAGAGAAGGCATTTTTTGCTTTTTGAGATACAAATCCGTCCGATATCACATGTATAACAGAGGCGAGAATAACCACGCCGATCAATGAAG
The DNA here is from genome assembly GCA_964472845.1 of uncultured Lachnospiraceae bacterium. Lineage (GTDB taxonomy): Bacteria > Bacillota > Clostridia > Oscillospirales > CAG-272 > HGM12650. Next base: position 2,156 of record CAYYND010000043.1, read on the forward strand.
CACATAATCGCAAAAATGAAATAATACCGTTTTTCGATGCTTTGAGGACTGCTTTGTATATGTAATCGGGATCCGATAAGCGGTAATATGAGTCTACTGCCGTATCGTAATCGCTCGACAATATACCTGGAGGCAGATCTTCATAAATATCTTCGGGAACTCCTTGTCCGATATTTAAAATTTCGGAATCCGCAGTATTATCTTGCGCAAAGACGGGAATTTCAGAAAAAAAGAAAACGAATATGATCAAAGCCGAGATCGCCGTAAGTCCTTTAACGTATTTATTTATCGATTTTATTTTATTAAGCTTCACAATAGATCCTTGATAACCTTTAATATTTTTTCTATCAGAGGTATCGCCAAAACAGTAAGTTCAAGTCTGCCGATCGTTTCAATGTACCCACCGATAGATGCTTCCCCGAGATCTTTACAAACGTCAGAACACATCTTAACAAGAAACGCGATAGCTACTCCCTTCAAGATAACATCGGTATATTCGGAAGCTGAGGTAAGTTCCGATAATTCTTTTATGTACTTATATATCGGTATGCACAAAGACACAGTTACGCCGAGAAACATTACGGATACAGCGCCTCTGATCACTGTTCCCGTATCATTTTTTAATTGCTTAGCTATCAAAAGTATCGAGGTGGACAGAATAGCTAAACCGCAAATTTTGAATATTTCCATATGAGGAGATCAAAATCCAAAAACAGAACGTATAAGCGAGACCAGCGATGAAAGCTCGTTGACTATCATCATAAGCACAACTATGAGTCCCGCCAAAGTTACCATAAGGGCTTGTTCATCACGCCCTGATTTTGAGAGTATCTGCGCCGAGATCGAAACGAGTATTCCGATACCGGCGATCTTCAATATTATACCGACATCCATATTGTTTTTCCTTTCGTTATTTTTAATTCGGATAGGTCAGATCAAAATCAGAAGCAGCATACCGAATCCGCATACGCAAACCGTAGTACATAATTTTTCTGTTCCCGGGAGCTTGTCGCTCAATAGAGATCTGTAACTTATGAGCTCCTGAATGTAAGTGTCGCACACCTTGATCTCGTTTTCCTTATATCCCGAACCGATCGTCATACAAAAGTCGCGGATCGCCTTTTTCCCCGCTCCGTCGATTGCCAATCTAAGGGTTTCGTAGAAGCTTTTAAGAGAACTTCTGTCTGCATTCTCTCCGCCGCATTCTGAGATTATTTTACCGTCGCAGCTTGCAAGTATATCCGGGATAGGCATAGCATAACATTCTATCTTAAGGCGAATATTTTTAATCAGAGCAATAAAAGCTTCGGCTTGCGTAAGTTTCCTCTTGTTGTATTTATTTATCTCGACAGAAAGAAAAAAACCGCTCAACAGCCAAAGTAAGGATCCGACCGTTTTAGTTAAAACGCCAAAGGTCATTTATCTCATCACTCCCCGTAATACTATAGTTGTAATCGGGTCCGTCGGCGCTTCTTTTGATACCGACGAACCAAGAAAATATACCCATTTTGTACATATAGTATATTGCAGGCTTCCTCATCAGCTCATTTACATCTTTGGCATGTGCCGAAGCTATCAAAGGTATGCCGCAATTGTGTGAATATACTATCGATTCCGCTTCCTCGTAATTTCCTATCTCATCACATATTATCACTTGTGCAGACATAGTCCTTGTTGCGATCGAGATCCCCTCTGCTTTTGAATATCCCGAGAGAATATCGACGCAAAGATCCTTTCTGTCAAGCGAATAGAACAGCTCTCCTCGCGTATCCACGACCGCCACTCGAAGCGGTCTGCTTCCGCTCGACAGCTTTTCGGCTACCCCTCTCAGCAACGTGGTCTTTCCCTCTCCGGGCGGTGAGTAGATAAGTATGCCGCCGGAGGTCGAGGATCTTCTCAGGAGCCGGCATACAGGTTCTCCGACATCGGGAAATTTATGCGGGATCCTTATGCAAAGCGAGGTAATATCCGAAACTCCTACAATCTCTCCGCTATCATATGATGCTCTTCCGCATATGCCGACTCTTATGCCGTTCTTCAGGGATATATATCCGTTCTTGATCGTTTCACTGTGCGCATACAGTGAGCCATCACATAATTTTGAAACGGTGTCATCTATATCGCGCTTAGTGCATACAGTATTGAGCCTGTAATTAATACCGCAGGAAGTCACGGATACACACTTGTTGTACCTTAACCGTATCTCTTCAACATATCCACCTATGTTATTTCTTTCGAAGCCTTCTAAAGCTTCGGCGATCCTTGACGGTATTGCCGACATTATTGTTTTCGGTATGTCATATGTGTCGCATACGTTATTTTCACAGCAGATCAAGAGATATTCCCCCTTCGTTTGGTACATTATATTTGTATGGATATTAAAATATGTGTGTAAAAAAGAAAAAGGCAGAGTCTGCCCTTTAATTTGCGGTCAGCTTACGGATATGCTTCCGATATCCGCATATGTAAGCTTATAAAATGATAGTCGCTTATAACTTTCGCTTACGAAAAAAGTAAAGACCCCTTTCTTTCAAAAGAAGCCTTTACAAAAATTAAATTATTACTCTACCGTTACCGACTTTGCAAGGTTACGCGGACGGTCAATATCACAACCGCGTAAAGCTGCTGCCTCGTAGGCAAGAATCTGAACTGCAGTCAGAGACGCAAACAGTGTTGCCGCCCCCGAGGTGATAGGTAAAAGTATCACTTCATCGGCAGATGCTTGCGGATTTTTAACGTCTTCACGGCACATTAATATCACATGCGCACCGCGGCTATGCACCTCGCGTACATTGCTTTCGGTCTTGTCGTAAAGCGCCGCTTCCGTCGAGATCGCAATAACAGGTGTTCCCTCTTCGATCAGAGAGATCGTGCCGTGTTTCAATTCTCCTGCCGCGTAAGCTTCGCAATGAATGTAGGAAATTTCTTTAAGTTTCAGTGCACCCTCTTGCGACATAGCATAGTCAAGTCCTCTGCCGATATAGAATACGTGCTCACACGTTGCAATATCTTTAGCCATACCACGTATTTTATCTGTCTGCTCGAGCATTTTTTCAATTGCACGCGGAGCATCCTCGGCTACGCTACGTACCAGATCGCGCGCCTCTTCGGGCGTGATACGTCCGCAACTGTAAGCGATCGCCGCCGCTATCATATAAAGTACAGATACCTGAGTGCAGTATCCCTTAGTCGTTGCCACGGCAATTTCGGGTCCTGCGTAAGTGTAGATGCGGTAATCGGCTTCGCGTGCGATGGTAGTCTCAACTGCATTTACTATCGCAAGCGTCGGAAGATTATTTTCTTTTGCGTAACGCAACGCCGCCAAAGTATCAGCGGTCTCACCCGATTGTGAGATCACTATCACCAGCGTACCGTCTACGGCAAGCGGCGGGTGATAACGGAATTCGGATGCAATATACGAAGCGGTAGGAACTTTTGCGACCTGTTCCAAAATCTGACCGCCAACCAGACCTGCGTGTGTCGCGGAGCCGCATGCAACGATCTGAATATTCTTTACCTTCGCCCAAAAATCGGGAGATATTCCATCCGCACTGAAATCGGGCAGTCCGTCAACAATACGAGGCGATACCGATTTCACAATAGCCTCGGGCTGTTCATAAATTTCCTTGAGCATAAAATGCGCATATCCGCCCTTCTGTGCTGATTCGGGCGTCATGGTAGTTACACTCCATTCGGTAGCGATACAGGTATTGTCGGAAAGGTAAAGCTTAGTACCGCTCGGAGTCAAATGTGCAAGCTGCCCTTCTTCCAAGCAGTGATATTCCTTAGTAAACGGCAAGAGTGCCGTCATATCCGATGCAAGATAGTAGCCATCTTGACCCTTTGCAAGGATCAGAGGGCTACCGCAACGAACAGCCCAAACCTCCCCGGGATGATCATCAAACATAATACCGAAAGCATAAGATCCTTTCATACGTGCAGTAGCTTCACGGATAGCCTTAACGGGCTCACCGCACACAGCATAAAACGAATTCAATACTGCGGCGGCAACCTCGGTGTCTGTCTCTGAGAGAAAATCCACTCCCGCAGCTCTCATTTCATCCTTTAATTCCTTGTAATTTTCAATAATGCCGTTATGAACCAACACCACCTGTCCCGAACGATGGGGATGAGCATTGGCGTCGGACGGTCCGCCGTGCGTTGCCCAGCGAGTGTGTCCGATGGCGCATTGACAATTTGTGATAGGTGTAGCCTCAAGTTTTTCTTCCAAGGAACCGATACGTCCCTTACACTTCACTATTTTGATCCCGTCGTCGGTACGCGCCGCAAGTCCTACTGAATCGTAGCCGCGATATTCCAACACGGAAAGCCCCTTTGTGATCTTCGGAACGGCGTTTGCACTGCCCGTATATCCAATAATTCCACACATAATATTCACCTTTGAACAGAGTCTGGCTTTAATGTCTTGAAAAATCTTGCAAAATTGCAGACTCTGCCGTTACCTTTCTCTGTAAATGGGTACCCAAATAAGACGGTTGCCTGTTTAAGCTTTTAGAAACCGTTGAGTACCGTTGAAATATCAAAAATGTATAGGATAAACAGGAATTGTTTTGCAATTACTTGCATATTTGTCCTGGTTTTACGATGCCTTTGTCACCGGAAAAGTATCCGCCGAAGTATTCGATCACTTTTCTCCTCGTTAACCGTTTTATTTCACGCAAAAAACGGTCTGGCGCTATCATTACCCTGATTTTCGGGAAGTTTTATATTTTACTAATGTATTTGAGGCGCAATCTTCAAATTTTAGTGTTTTACAACTACATTATTGCGTGCTTTGTAAATGCAGTTTTCAGGTACATATCCGCGTACGGAAGAAAGCGGATAAATGTTTGTATTACATCCTACGACGGTGCCGGGATTTAAGACGCTATTGCATCCCACTTCTACAAAATCTCCCAACATCGCACCAAATTTTCTACGTCCGGTCTCTATACGCTCATCCTCCAGAGTGACCGTAACGGACGTTTTGTCACTCTTAACATTTGAGGTAACCGATCCGGCACCCATATGAGATTTATATCCGAGAATCGAATCACCGACATAGTTGTAATGTGGAACCTGTACACCGTCAAACAAAATACAGTTCTTCAACTCCGTGGAATTTCCGACAACGGCTCCCGCACCTACGATCGCGCTACCGCGAATAAAAGCACAATGACGGATCTCCGCTTCGTCGCAAATAATAGCAGGACCGCATATGAAAGCCGTCGGAGCCACTTTGGCGGTCTTTGCTATCCAAACATCCTCCCCATATTTATCGTAGATATCTTCGGAGAGGGTCTTACCTGTCTCTTTTATAAAATCAGCGATAGACGTAAGCGCGTCCCACGGATATTCAAATCGAGCAAGTAAGGGGTATGCTATCGAATGTTCCGGGTGATGATAAAGCGCCGAAACCTTCAGATTTTCAGATTTGTTTGTCATGATAGTCGTTCCTTTTTGCATGAATTTATTAATTTGCCCATTAAGCTAATCCTTCTGAGCGAATGGTAGAGACTACCTCATCAACGCAGGAGTTGCATATTCCTTCGGTTTTTGCCTCCACCATCACGCGGACAACGGGCTCTGTTCCGCTTTCACGCAACAAGATACGGCCGTCATCGCCCAGGCGTACGCGAACATTCTCGGCACTTGCAAGAACTGCCGTATTATTGAGTACAGCGGACTTGTCAGCAACGCGAATGTTTTTGGTCACCTGTGGGAACATACGAACCTGCTCGGCAAGCTTGGAAAGTGACAGCTTGCTGCTAATAACAGCCTCCATTATTTTGATCGCGGTCAAAATTCCGTCTCCTGTTGTTGCATATTTGGACAGAATGATATGTCCGGATTGCTCTCCGCCAAGGCAGTGACCGTTCTTTTGCATATTTTCATACACATATCTGTCGCCTACGGTCGTTTGCTCGTAGCGAATATCAGCCGCGTCCAACGCGCGATAAAGACCGAGATTGGACATGATCGTTGTCACTACCGTGTTGTTTTCCAACGCACCTCTTTGCTTTAAATAGGTTGCCAGAATGTACAGAATATGATCTCCGTTGATAACATTACCGTTCTCGTCAACCGCGATACAGCGATCGGCATCACCGTCGAAAGCAAAGCCGAGATCCAGACTGTTTTCGCGAACGTATTTGGCGAGTACCTCGATATGCGTTGACCCTGCATCACAGTTAATGTTTAATCCGTTAGGATCTGCATTTATCGTGTAGGTTTTAGCTCCCAACGCATCAAATACGCTCTTAGCGATCATCCACGCACTGCCGTTCGCGCAATCAAGTCCAACGCGAAAATGCTTGAACGAGTAACGCGAGAGCGAGATAAGATAGCCGATATAACGGTTTCGTCCTGCAGAGTAATCTATGATCTGACCCAAATCTGCACCTGTTGCAAACGGAATATCGGGGGATGTAACGCCCAGATCCTCTAACTTTCCGTCCAAGTACAATTCGATCTTCTCAATGATAGCATCATCGGCTTTTTCGCCGTTTGCATTAACCAGCTTGATTCCGTTGTCATAATAAGGGTTATGACTTGCGGATATCATAATTCCGCAATCAAAATCGTCACCGGCAACTGCGTAGGACACACTCGGCGTCGTGGTAACGTGCAACATATACGCATCAGCCCCCGAAGCAGTAAGTCCCGCAACAATGGCATACTCAAACATATAGCTGGAACGTCTGGTATCTTTTCCGATGACAGCACGAACCTTATGTCTGCCGCCATAACTATAATACCACCCAAGGAAACGCCCTATCTTGTAAGCGTGCTCAGAGGTCAGTGTAACGCCGGCTTCCCCACGAAAACCGTCAGTACCAAAATACTTTCCCATTTTTATTATTTTCCTCCATTTCGTGTTTTGCGCCTCACGGAAGCAATAGTAGAAAATAACCTCATAATCATTATAGCATAAACTTATCAAAATGTCAATCCAACACGAATTATTTTTCATATTGACGCTGTGCTGTGATGAATATGGAGAAAAAACTCAAAAAACAGCGTTTTAGTCTCCGTCAAACTTCAACTTATAAATAAACAAGGCAGTCAAACGCAAAATGTCTGACTGCCTCGTTAGGAGAAGAATTTTTTAAAATTTATTGGTTTTCTACCAATTTTTGATATAGCTTCATAAGCTCGGCAACACACATACTTTCCGTAAAATCATTTTTTACCGGAAAGCCATACGCCTGCATAACGGCACGGTCGTTTGCTTGATGTGCTTTGCGTAGTTCGGGAGGCATAGCAACCTCGTCATAAAGATCAGCAAGAGAGCAATCGGGATAGAGCGCACGCGCGTCAAGAATTCCCTGCGCGGTCTGCTCGATCTTGGCTTTCTGCTCGGCGGTGGGATTACACCACGGGAAGTTATTGTATACGATATTTGCTGAATATCTGTAACTTGTACCTAAATATCCACATACATTTCTCGTCCAAGCCATATGCACATTGGATGTTAAAATTCCAAAATGATATAAAGTAGCACTTGGAATAGATAAATTCGCATTTCCGCAAATTACATCAGGTGATTCAAAGCCAATCGGAATATATTTTCTTGTTCCGCCCGTATGCGCTGGCACTAGAATATACGGCTGCAAAGATTGGCGTATTTCCTGAAATAGATATGCAGTATTAGCACTTTCTCTTGTTGCTGCCTTTGAACTGTTAGACCTAAACTGCCGAACTCTATTTACTCTTTCAAGAATTAACTTAGAATTTCTTATATCATTCGGGGATGCGTTTAATAACCATAAGCAATATCTTTTTTTATTATTTATAAATTCATCGGCTCCCAAAAACTGTTTAATGTATTTTTCAGTATGCGGCTCACTTTTCAGGGCATTTGCTTTCTCTTCTTCAGATAAAAACAAATTGCCCCCGTCTGTAGGTTTGCTTCCATACACCATTTCCGGAATATCACACAGAGGTTTACTTCTGCTTTCAACAAAAAGATTTGGGGCAGAAAGCAAATAGGCATTTATATTATCAACAAGCTGTACTCGCTCGGAAGAATAGAGCTGTTTGGGATTTGAATTTTGCGCGGTGCTAAATCCAACGATTACACAATGAACGTGTGCTTTTATGCTTGCCTCGCTATCCCAACGGAAAGTCCTATGTGCAAAATCAATATGGATATTAAAACGGTTATAAAGCGGCTTCCAAACACTTGCAACCTGTTCTCCTTGTGTGATCGAGTTGGTGGAAACAAATGCGGTACGAATATTTGTGTCTGCCATCATAGTTGCCGCCTTGAAATACCATCCAGAAACGTAGTCAATCTTTCCGGCGGTTTTATATGGCTTTCCTTTTTCATCAATATAAATTGAAAGAATATCTTTCTTTTGAGCTTCACTCTGCAAAGAATATCCCACAAACGGCGGGTTCCCCATAATATAATTCAGCTTGTATTTCGGCACAACGCTTTCCCAATCTGTGCGCAGAGCGTTGCCGCAGATGATATTAGCATAGGATCTAAGCGGCAAAAAATCTATATTTGCGTTGACTATTTCCTCGGTCTCTTTCATCATTTGAGACTCTGCGATCCAAAGGGCGGTTTTTGCAACGGTCACGGCAAAATCGTTAATTTCAATACCGTAAAATTGCCCAATAGACACTTTGATGATATCTCCCGTATCGATAACTATTTGATTCTCATATTTGATTTTTAACGCTTCGTTTTCCAAACGTCGCAGAGAAATATAGGTTTCCGTCAAGAAATTCCCCGAACCGCAAGCGGGATCAAAAAAAGTCAGCTTTGCGAGCTTCTCGCGGAAGACATCTGCCTTATCGTTGCGAATCTTTGGCACTTTCAATGCCTTGATTTCATCAAACTCTTCACGTAGCTCGTCAAGGAACAAAGGATCAATGACCTTGTGAATATTCTCAATAGACGTATAGTGCATACCACCGCTACGGCGAGTTTCGGGGTTCAAAGTAGACTCAAACACCGCGCCAAAAATAGTAGGGCTTATCTTCGACCAATCGAAATCTTCACTCGCACGGTGTAGCAACAGGTCACAAATATACTGTGTGAAATTAGGAATTTCTATATTTTCATCAGCAAACAGACCACCGTTCACATAAGGAAACGAAGCCAAAACGTCATCCATATAGGGATCACGGTCAGCAATTTTTGTATCAAGCACCCGGAACAGGTCGATCAAGGCGCGGCGCACATCTCGCGGCTCAAAACGCTCGATATAATTATGAAATTTCAGATGGTCACCGAAAAGTCCGGAGTCCTCGGCATACAAACAAAAAACGAGGCGAACGCAAAGAATATTAAGGCTATGCAAGGATTTTTTATCTTCCGGATTTATGTACTGTTTCAGTATTGCATCATACAGCTTGCCGACGAGATCACCCGCTTGAATGGAAACATATTCTTCTTGATGCAACAGTTCACTTTTTTCTTCAACAAGAAATTGTAATCGGTAGTATTCTTTGCCAAGGTCAGAAAGCTTAATACTTTCAGGCTCTCCTGTGTTTTTTTCCATGTCATAGATCAAGAACTCCTCAAAGTTACAGGTGATGATCCATCTGGGACGTTGCGAATATGGCAGCGCAGCAGAATACCGCTGAGCCTGTTGGAACGGATTTAACAGAGTGCCGTCAGATTGACGAATAGGGCTACGCAAGTTAAGTCCCTTCTTTTTCTGTTCGATCAAAATATGAGTAGATGGGATATGACCGTCAATAAAGCTTGTGTGGTCGAGCTTCACGCGCTCTTCAAAGAAGATAAACTTTTCCGGCTCGGCAACGCCGAGAACGTCACGACAAAGGGACAGCCAAAAGGATTGGCTATCGCTTTTTTCGTCACCACGATCTTTCCAATATTCCGCAAATGATTTTGCCGCTTTTCTTCTTTCTGCTTCTGTCATTGTTTATTCCTCTGACTTTCATTGTCTTTATTGATATAATCAAGATATTTGCCGCTTTTGACTCTTGCGTCAGATGTCTTTCACCTTCCAACGCTCCATCATACATTATACTATCAAACACGAATAAAGTCAAGTCGTGCTGCAAAATAACGGTGTTCGAAATAAAAACAGATCCCACGCATTCTATTACGGCATCACGGGTTAAACAATATTATGCGGTAGACAAAGAAAACGGCTTGTCCCTCGAAGCCGTAAGCAACAAGTTCATAATCATAATGAAAAAACACGATTTTTCAGGAATTTGTAAAAAATAAAGCCGAACAGAAAAATCCATTCGGCTCTATTATATCTGAGTGACATGATTTGAACATGCGACCTCTACCACCCCAAGGTAGCGCGCTCCCAACTGCGCCACACCCAGATATGTACGGGGTTCGCAAGGGTGTCATCTCCCTCACGACTTTTACATTATACCACCGTGTTCGATTTTTGTCAATAGGTATTTTTAAGATTTTTTGAGTTTTTTGACTTTATTTAGACTTTCTCTGTATCTGTTATGATAATTATACACAAAATCCTTTACATAGTTCCACACGCTCAAGAATCCGCCGTGACAATACCATACAGAAGATGTGTCGTCATCGCAACAAACTTTTGCTCTGAAATTCAGATTGTTGAGCCAATCCTGTGCCCCGTTGCTTTGTTCAAAATATATCTTGAGCACCCCCTTCTCAAGCGTGTAATTGCAACTTGCCGAATTTTCAAACTCGATATATTCGGCAGCAAGACATTCTTGAAAAAGAGTTAAAAGTTTTGTCCCTATTTTTCTGCTTTCAATGCTTGTGTGATCTATAATCATAAAAAAACTCCGCCATATACTTTTTGATCCAATGAAAGTATATGGCGAAATATATTTTGTGTGAAGATCTAAGGCATAACACGTTTGCCGTTTACAAGTCTGTTTTTATTGATAATATACAGCACGGCAAATACAAGATCCGTTATGAGCCAAGAGACGGGGTAAGCAATATACAGAGTCATTAACGTGGGGCTGAGTTTGAATATCGTATTGACCCATACGATCCTTAATCCGCAAGCACCTATAAGTACGCCTATCATTGCGGTCAGCGACGTCCCCATACCTCTCATAGATCCTACCAAGACGTCAAGAATGCCGCAAAGAAAATAAGAAAGGCATACGATAGAGAGCCTCACTGCGCCGTAATCTCTTGCCTCGGCAGACTCCGCTTTCGGAAGATATATTTTTAAAAGCGATTCGCCGCAAAAAACTCCCACAAACACGCCGAGAAATACACCTACAACAGTCACATATATCAAGCATTTGAGAAGGATTGAAGTAGTGCGCTCCTTTTGACCTGCCCCGACAACTTGACCCGTAAATGTAAGACAAGCGTGATAAAACGAATTCATCATAGTATAGACAAAGCCTTCGATATTGGATGCGGCAGTATTTCCGGACACAGCTATATCTCCGAATCCGTTGATGGAGGATTGAATTATTACATTCGATATACTGAAAAAAGCACTTTGAATCCCGGCAGGTATTCCGACGGTAAGTATTTCTACAAGCATCTTCTTATTTATGTGAAGCTTGCTGAGTCTGAGTTTGATAACATCATTTGAGCGTACAAGATAAATTACCATTGAGATCGCAGCAAGTGTCTGAGATATCGTAGTAGCCCATGCAACGCCGTCGACGTCCATTCCGAATACCAAAACAAAAATAACATTCAACAGTATATTTATAATTCCTGCCAAGGATATAATGACAAACGGAACCTTGGTGTTCCCTACCGAACGGACGATAGCGGCACAGAAATTGTATACCATATTTGCAGGTATGCCAATAAAATAGATACGCATATAGAGGGTCGCTTTATCTATGAGCTGAGGAGGTGTTTTCATCCAACTCAAGAAAGTATACGATCCGATCTCTCCGACGATCATTACAAACACACCCGCAATGATACTAAGCATAACCGAGGTATGTACGGCTCTTCCGACTTCCTTTTCATTGTTTGCACCAAAATGTTTGGAAACGCACACGCTTGCTCCGACCGAAAGCCCCATAAATACGTTTACCAAGAGGTTGATGAGCGAGCTGGTTGATCCTACCGCTCCGAGTGCTTGCTCTCCGTCCGCGGCAAAGCGTCCTACCACTACGACGTCCGCGGCGTTAAACAGAAGCTGCAATACACCTGTAAACA